>CAJOHG010000010.1 GCA_905234395.1 uncultured Selenomonadaceae bacterium | reverse complement strand
CAGATATTTTTCTATCTTTTCATATTGTTCTTGTGTGATTTTCATGACTTCATTTTATCAGCTTTATTTTCTATTTTCCATAGTGTGAACACGCTCTAGCGTGAGCCAGCCAGCTTGAAGAATATGAACTGAAATAAGCATAGTCAGCAAAAATATCTTCGGGCGACTCGAATTCCTCCAGCTGAACAAGAAAACATTTGTCGCAAACACGAGCATGGAGCGGATAAGTCATTTGCCCTTTGTCTGCGTCCTTCACGGGAATATAAGAATTTGAGAGCGGAGACATGCCTAAATTTGCAAAAGTATGATTCAGTTTCGCTCCGCAAAATCGACATGTATTCATTTAAATCAACCTCTTCATAAGATACAAAATTTTTCTCGAATTCGTCGACGCAGCGTCCTGCCGCCAATCACGTTGTCCGCTCCGTAGAAATTGAAACTTCTCCGCCGTCGAATAAACTGCGCCGATAATAACGATCGATCGAACTGTCAAATGGAAGACGACTTCGGGACGGCTCGCGTCGAAAATTTTTTCAGCCTGTCTAAGTCGCGCACGTCGCCCGTCACCGAAAAAATTTTTCTGTCAAGTTCAATCAGCTCAAACAAATTCGGAAACGTCGGCGGCTCCGAAGCATAATTCGTGACCTGTGCGCCGAAATGATTTCAAGATAAACTTTTGTCGTACCGGAAATTTTCATTCGTCATAATTCAATCCTCACAACTTCGGCAATTCCCGTCGTTGCAAGTTACGACGAATGTAATTTTCAGCGTGCAGGAGATTGTTCCCATTCGGGAGCAAAATTCATGCCGACCTGTATAAACGATTCTTTTTTATTCCAGTTGCAGTGCGACGATTGATAGCAGTTTTGACAATGCACCGGCATATTTTCCTCGTCATTGACGGTGGCGCGGAAGTTTTGAAACTTTTCGTCGTTCCACATTTCCGCAAAAGTCTCGTGTTTGTCGAAGCGGAAAAATTTTTCGGGCGTGGACATGCATGGGCGAACACAGCCGTCGGAGCCGAGAAAAAAATCGCGCCATCCGACGAAACATTCTTTGTGCGACTTATCATTGGCAGGATCTTCGCCCGGCAAATGCGGCAACTTTATCTTGACGTCAAGCTCTTCACCGCGTTCAAGAGTCTGCTGAAAAATTTCCGCGAGAATATTCTTGTCAATGTCCCACAAAGTCTGCGCGAGAAAATCGTTCGCAAAAGCCGTGAAGTAAACCGCTTTAACCTCCTCAATGCCGATTTCAGCCGCGACACGAACTAAATCGGGCAACTCGCGAAAGTTTGAAGTCATTGCGCAGAAAACAAAATTAATATACGGGCGATTGAGACCGCGACGTTTTTTCTCGGCGACGATTGATTTTATGTTGGTGATTATCTTGTCGAAGTTGCCGCCGCGTCGAATACGATTGTTAGTCTCTGCGCGGGCACCGTCGAGGCTTATGGCGATTATGTCGACGTGACAATTAAAAATTTCGTCCTTGAGTGCGCCGAGTCTCATGCCGTTTGTACAAAAATATTTTCGCACGGGAAAGTTGTCAAGCCAATTCAAAATCTCAACGAATTGCGGATGAACTGTCGGCTCTCCCCAACCGAACATTGAAACTTCCTCGACTTTATTAATAATCGGCGCAAATTTTTTCAACCATTCAAGCTTGAAGAAAGTCGGCGTGAATTTGACGGCGTTGCGCCCGCACATGATGCAGTTCAAATTGCAAGCGTTTGTAAGTTCAAAAACCAGTCGACGCGGCGCAGACTGCAAAACGATTTTATGGTCGTCAAGCTCGCTCAAATTTAATTCGGAATTTTTCTTCTGCTCCGCCGTCAAAGGAAACCTGTCGAATAAAAATTTTGTCTTTGCTCGAAGAATTTCTTTGCTCATAAATTACCTCAATCCCAAACTTTCCACGGCGCATCATTTTGCCAGAGTTCCTCAAGCTTATTTTTGTCGCGCAGAGTGTCCATGCACTGCCAAAAGCCCTCGTGACGAAACGCCATAATTTCACCGTCGCGCGTCAAATTTTTCATCGGCTCCTGTTCCAACATGACGTTGCCCGAAATATAATCGAAAACCTTCGCGTTCATGACCATGTAACCCGCGTTAATCCAGCCGACGTCTTGTTTACTCTTCTCGCGGAAAGCAAGCACCTTGTCGCCGTCGAATTCCAGATAGCCGAAACGACTTTCGGGCTTGACGGCGGTTATCGTGCAAATTTTTCCGTGCGCAATGTGAAATTTCAAAAGCTCGTTGATGTTCACGTTCGACAGTCCGTCGCCGTATGTGAGGAAAAAATTTTCATCGTCAACGTAAGGCTGAATCATTTTCACGCGCTTGCCGGTCAACGAATCATAGCCTGTGTCGACCACGGTAACTTTCCACGCCTCCGAAAAATTGTTGTGAACTTTGATTCGATTCTCGCCTTGAAAGTCAAACGTCACGTCGCTGTTATAAAGCGCATAGTCGGCGAAAAAGTTCTTGATAACGTGCTGTTTGTAGCCCGCGCAGATTATGAATTCGTTGTGCCCGAAGTGTGAATACTCTTTCATGATGTGCCAAAGAACAGGTTTGCCGCCAATCTCAATCATAGGTTTGGGAATAATATGAGACTCCTCGCTTATCCGTGTGCCGAAGCCGCCCGCCAAAATTACGACTTTCAAAGCCATCACCTCATTGCATTTCAATCTGTCGGCAATTCCAACTTGCAGCCGTTAATCAAAGACTGCGACAGAGCAACGAGTGTTTTTTCCAACGTCTCAACATTTTTGTCTTGAATTTCTTTGTTGTAAATTCTTGCCAATCTTTCTGCGGCAACAAAAGCAGTCAGTGCCGCAGCTTTGCGAAAATCCGAGTCGTTTGTCAGAAAGATTTTCTTGTCCCACGCACTTTTGATCAGTTTCGTCCAAGCCACGGGTGTGAGCGCGTAGATGTCATTTGAATTGCCGCCTTGTTCAGAATGAAAACGAAGAGCACTTAAACATTCAAACAACCGAAACATATTCCCGCGCGTCCGACACGTCCAGCAGATTGAAAAAGCCTCGTTCGTCGTCATGCCAACATAAATCGTTGTCGCGCAGAAATTTTTTCCGAATCAGCACGGTTGTCGGTTCTCCAATGTAATTGGTATTCAAAAAGAGCAGTCTTCCCGCTTCACAGCCCGGAACTTTTACGTCGTGATGAGCTAAATGTTGATTGTTGCCGGTTACATTTCCTTCCGCGTCGATAAAATCTTTTGCTGAAGTGACAAGCGAAACATCGGGGAAATTGCGATAAACTTCAACCATCTTTTCAATCTTCGTCGGGTAAAACAAATCGTCGTCCATGAGCCAGTTGACGTATTCGGCGGCGGGATTGTCGTAGTCGCGCAAAAAATTCCAGTTGTCGTCGGCAGTGAAGCCTTTGTGGCGGAAATATTTTATGCGCACGTCGGCAAGATAATCTTGAATCAAATGCTCCGTGTCGTCGATTGTCGAATCGTCGCTTATTACAATCTCAATATTGCGATAAGTTTGATTGAGCGCACTCTCCAAAGCCTCGCGGAAAAATTTCGGGCGATTGAACGTCGGAATGATTATCGTCACGAGCGGGAACAAATCCGCCGAATATTCGTCCAAAAATTTTTGACGGCTCGCCTCGTCAAGCGTGAAGTTGCCGCCGTAATCAATCCAATCGCCGCCGACAAAAACTTTATAGCCCGCGCGTTTGAATTCGACGCATTGAGCTTGTCCGCCGAAAAAATTATCCGCAAACAAATCATGTCGCCATGGCAAATCGTATTGCGTCGCGAAAAAGAATCCGTCAACAACTTCAACTTCGCCGCGAAAATTTTTATCGGTGCGTTTAATTGAATTCAAAGATATTCCGTGCGTGGAAAGTTCTATCGCTCCGCTTGTGCCGACTGCTCCGATTGATCCGTCACGAAAAATTTCCAACAGCTCAATCAGAAAATTCTCGTCGGTGATGATTGCGTGCTCGTCAATGTAAATTTTGTATTTCGCATCGGAAGAGCGCATCGCCGTATCGTAAGCAAAATATTTTTCGTCGCCGGTGACAGGTTGAATTTCGGCAGAAAAATTTTCCGGCACGTTGATTGCTTGCAACGATTGAATCAGCCGCGAGCAAGCCGCCTCGTCCGTCGCGTGAATGATTATCTCAAATTTTTTCGCGTTCAAATCGATCAATCCTTACATAAAAAAATCTCCGCTGATTCTATCACAGCGAAGAATTTTTTTACAGTTCAGCGAATTTTTTTTACCGCGTCCTGCGCGGAATATTCTATCGGCAAAAGTTCAAGCTTGTAACCGTTCGACAAAGCTTGAGCCATCATCACGAAATATTTTTCCAACGTCGCAACTTCCTTGCCGCGATAGTTTTTCGACAACGGAACTTTTAAGCCGCGCGTTGCAGGGAATTCAAACCAACTTATAATTGAGCGTCGCAAATCGTCTTCGGTTCGCAAGAAAATTTTTTTGTCCCACGCCGACTTGAGCAGCTTGACCCATTGAATCGCCATGAGCGGCGGCGTATATTCCCACTCCGACGCGATACCTTCGTGCATTCGCTGACAGCTTAGCGGCTCGTAAATGAAAAACAAATTGCCCTGCGTCAAAAGTTGCCGACACGTCCAGCAGATTGAAAAAGCCTCGTTCGTCGTCATGCCAACATAAATCGTTGTCGCGCAGAAATTTTTTCCGAATCAGCACGGTTGTCGGTTCGCCGATAAAATTTTCAAAGTTGCTCAAGAGAATTGCGCCGGCATCTTCGCCCGACAATTTGCCCGAATTTTTGAACGGAGTTTGAGCCGTGCCGAAAATTTTTCCGTCCGCGTCAATGCCGTTGCGTAAACTCGTGACAAGCGAAACGTCGGGATTGTTGCGATAAATTTCAATCATGCGCTCAATTTTCGTCGGCATGAACAAATCGTCGTCCATGAGCCAGTTGACGTATTCGGCGGCGGGATTGTCATAGGCGCGGGCAAAATTCCAGTTGTCGTTGGCGTCAAAATTTTTGTGCCGAAAATATTTTATGCGTGCGTCGTCAAAGTCGCGAATCAAATTCTCGGTTGCGTCGTCGGTCGAATTGTCGCTGATGAAAATTTCGACGTTGCGATAAGTTTGATTGAGCGCGCTCTCCAAAGCCTCGCGGAAAAATTTCGGGCGATTGAACGTCGGAATGATTATCGTCACGAGCGGGAACAAGTCCGCCGAATATTCGTCCAAAAATTTTTGACGGCTCGTTTCGTCAAGCGTGAAATTTTCTCCGCGATAACCAATCCAATCGCCGCCGATAAAAATTTTGTAGCCCGCGCGTTTGAATTCGACGCATTGAGCTTGTCCGCCAAAAAAATTATCCGCAAACAAATCGTATCTCCACGGCAAATCGTATTGCGTTGCGAAAAAGAATCCGTCAACAACTTCAACCTCGCCGTGAAAATTTTTGTCGGAATGTTTGGCAGAAGTCAATGATATTCCGTGCGTCGACAACTCAATCGCTCCGCTTGTGCCGACCGCTCCGATTGATCCGTCACGAAAAATTTCCGACAGCTCAATCAAAAAATTCTCGTCAGTGATGACGGCGTGCTCGTCAATGTAAATTTTGTACTTTGCATCGGAAGAGCGCATCGCGGTGTCGTAAGCGAAATATTTTTCGTCGCCCGTGACAGGTTGAATTGCCGCAGAAAAATTTTCCGGCACATTGACCGTTTCCAGCGATTGGATCAGCCGTTGACAAGCCGCCAAGTCCGTCGCGTGAATGATTATCTCAAATTTCCGTCCGTCCAATTTTTTTCTCCAGCTTGTCAATGTAAAGCTTGCGAAAATTTTCAAAGGTGCCCAGCCCGTCGCGAATGACACGAACATTTTTGCCGAGCGCGAGCAATCGATTGAGCCAGGAATTTGCGTCGGAGCCGGCAATTTCTTTCGACACGTGAACACCGCCATTAAACAGCAACGGCGCAAGCAAAATTTTTCTGCCGGTCAATCGCTTAACAACGTCGGCAAAATTCGGCGTGTCAGTCGCCTCGATAACGCCGATGTGAATCCTGTCGCCCGCAAGCCGTTGCAAATTCTCGTAGACGGGATTGTGACGATTTGGCGAGCCGTGACCGATTAAAACTAATTCCTCGTCGTCGGCAGGTTTAAAGCAATCAATCACCGTCGCGAGAATTTTTTTGTCAATCGGTTCAGCGAACAGCGGCGAAATTATCTCAACGTCGGGAGCCGCGCAGATTTTTATCTTGTTGTCGAATTCTTCACCGGGCGTTAAATGCGTCGGCAACAAAAAAATTTTTCGGCTGCCTTCGCTGCGAAGACGAGCAATTTCTTCCGCAACCGTCGCGATGAAAATTTTTCGGCGTGCGAGTTTGCGAATTATAAAATTTGACGTGAACGCTTGTCGCACTTCAAAGGTCGGGAAGGCTTGAGAAATTTCCGCCGCGAGTCTGTCAAAAGTTTTCGCGCGAATCGAATCGTCTGTAGAGCCGAAGCTTGCCAAAATTATCGCGCCGTCAAGCATCGTATTTCTCCACTTCGGCGGCAATCTTGTTGCAAATTCGGTTGAGCTGATTTTTGTCCGGGCCTTCAGCCATCACGCGAATTAAAGGCTCCGTGCCCGAAGGTCTGACTAAAATTCTGCCGGTCGCGCCGAGTTCCATTTCACCTTCCGCAACGGCAACTTTGACCGCCTCCGAATTTTGACAAGCCTCTTTGTCGTGCACTCGAACATTCAACAGAACTTGCGGGTAAGTCGTCATCAAAGCGTTGAGTTCGCTTGCTTTGGCGTGGAATTTTTTCATCGCCGTGAGAACTTGCAACGCGGTTATCAAGCCGTCGCCGGTCGTCGAATAGTCGGAAAAAATTATGTGACCGCTCTGTTCGCCGCCGATTCGGTGATTGTTCGCGAGCATGTTCTCCAAAACGTAACGATCGCCGACAGCCGTTATCTTGCAACTCAAGCCGAGTTCATTCAACGCCTGACGGAAGCCGATGTTGCTCATGACGGTCGTCACGACAGTTTTATCGGGCAACGCGCCGACTTTAAGCATCAACTTCGCGCAGATAATCATGATGTGGTCTCCGTCGATTGTGTCGCCTTTCTCGTCAATGCAAAGGCAACGGTCAGCGTCGCCGTCGTGAGCAATTCCAATCGCCGCGTGATTTCGCAGAACTGCCAGCCGCAAATTTTCCATGTGCGTTGAGCCGCAACAGTCGTTGATGTTAATGCCGTTGGGTTTGTCGCCGATTAAAATCAGTTCCGCGCCGAGACGTTCAAGGACAGTGGGCATCGCACGATAAGCCGCACCGTTCGCGCAGTCCAAAACAATTTTCATGCCGTCGAAACGTTCCGAAGTCGTGTTCATGACAAAGCTGATGTAGTCTTCCAAAAGATTTTGCCGCAGTTCAATGCGCCCGACGTTCTCGCCGATTGGACGTTCAAAATTTTTTCCGTCGTCGATGTCGCGGACAATCTGTTCAATCTCGTCTTCAACCTTGTCGGGAAGTTTGTAGCCGTTGCCGCCGAAAAATTTTATGCCGTTGTCTTGAAAAGGATTGTGCGACGCGCTGATGACAATTCCTGCCGCCGCGTGAAGTTTCCGCGCAAGATAAGCCACTGCCGGAGTTGGAACGACGCCCGCCAAAATTGCATGACCGCCTGCCGAACAAATTCCCGCAACAAGTGCCGTTTCCAACATTTCGCCGCTGATTCTCGTGTCGCGTCCGATTAAAATTTGCGGTGTGCCTTCAGAGTGTCGCCCGAAATAAATTGTCGCCGCACGTCCCATGCGATATGCCAACTCCGGCGGAAGTTTTGTATTTGCCTCGCCGCGCACGCCGTCGGTTCCGAATAGTCTTGCCATTGAAATTCCCTCCGAAAAATTTTTGCCGCAATTTTATCGCTTATCGCCGCGTAATTCAATTCCTAATTGCATTGCCCGCCTTGAGTCGTGTATAATGAAAAAAATTTTTTTGGAGGTTCGAGCTTATGCTTAAGAAGACGAAAATTATTTGCACGCAAGGCCCGGCTACCGACGCGCCGGGAATTATCGAAGGGCTTATCGCAAACGGTATGAACGCCGCACGATTCAACTTTTCGCACGGAGACCACGAAGGGCACAAAAAACGTATCGACGCGGTGAAAGCAGCGGCTAAATCCACGGGCAAAATTATTTCGCTGATTCTCGACACCAAAGGCCCGGAAATGCGTCTCGGCATGTTCAAAGACGGCTCCGTTCAGCTCGTCGAAGGAAACAAATTCATTCTGCGCAACGACGACATTGAAGGCGACGAAACTCAAGCGACCGTCAATCACAAACTCCTTTACACCGAAGTTATCGTCGGCGAAAAACTTTTGCTCAACGACGGACTTGTCGAATTGCGAGTCGATGAAATCAAAGGCAAGGACATTTACACGACGATTCTCAACAGCGGCAAAATGAGCAGTCGCAAACGCGTTGCGGCTCCCGGCATATCGTTGGGACTTCCCGCCGTCAGCGAACAGGACGAGAAAGATTTAATCTTCGGCGTGCAAAACGACATGGACTTTGTCGCGGCGAGTTTCATTCAACGTGCGGCGGACGTGGAAGAAATTCGCGAAATCATTACAAAGCACGGCGGTCACATGGAAATCATCTCGAAGATTGAAAACCTTGAGGGCGTCAAGAACATTGACGAAATCATTGCGGCGAGTGACGGGATCATGGTTGCACGCGGCGATTTGGGCGTAGAAATTCCCGCCGAGGAAGTTCCAATCATTCAGAAAAATATCGTCAAGAAATGCAATGCGGCAGGCAAACCCGTCGTCGTCGCAACGCAAATGTTGGAAAGCATGACGATGAATCCGCGTCCGACCCGCGCAGAAGTTTCCGACGTTGGCAACGCGATTATCGATGGTGCCGATGCGATTATGTTGAGCGGCGAGACTGCCGGCGGAAAATATCCCGTCGAAGCAACGGCGATGATGAATCAAATCGCGCTCAAGATTGAGGAGTCGCTCGAATACAAAGAAATTTTCCTGCAGAAGGGCATGCACCGTAAACATTCGCAGACGGACGCCATTGCGCACGCGACAGTTCAACTCGGCTACGAACTCAGTGCGGCGGCAATCATCACTCCGACACGTTCGGGCTACACAACGCGAGTCGTCTCGAAATATCGCCCGAAGGCTCCGATTATCGCTTTCACGCAGACGGCTCAAGTTGCGCGGCATTTGAACATGCGTTGGGGAGTTTATCCAATCGACGGCACGCCGTGGCTTGACATTCTGCAGATGATTAATTATTCGTCGACGAGCGCGCTTGAAAAAGGTTACGTCCAAAAAGGCGACCTTGTCATTTTAACGGCGGGCATGAAGTACGGCGAAGGCGGCACCAGCTCAATCAGACTGCACACGATTTAAATTTTAAACCGTCAACAAATCAAAAGGAGATCGTTCAATCGGACGACCTCCTTTTTTGTGCGCGAAAATTTTTTGTCAGAAACTGCCACCGCCTCCGCCGTGTCCGCTGCCGTGTGAACCGCCGCCGCCTCTACGACCGCCGCCGCTGCTTTTGGCACGCCGTTGAACATTCATAAAAAGAAACGTGTCGCGCTTTTCGGTCAACTTGACGGTATTTTTCTTGAGATAGTCAATCGCCTCCATTGCGTGACGAATGTTGCTCATTGAGCCGATAAGCGACGAACGAATCAGCACGCCGAGAATCACCGCGATAACGACTGCACCGCCTGCCGCAACCGGATCAAAACCTTGAGGCGCGACGTTACCATAAGCTCCGCCGTTCGTCTCATAAAAAGTCATCAAGTCATCAACGCCGTCAACAAATTCATTGACCGCGCCGTAATAATCGCCCGCACTCAACGACGATTGAAATTTGTCTTTAAGGTAGGGAATGCCGCGTTCGTCGGTGATTCGTTCGAGCATTCGCAAATCGGTTGACATTTCGTATTTGCGCTTATCCATTGCGACGAGCAGGACAATTCCGCCGTTAATTCCGTTGGCGAAATTTTTATCAAGCAGATTGTCCGACGCGGTGATCATATCGCTCTTGCCAATCGATTTCACGAACGCGACGCCGATTTTAATTTTGTGAGCCTGTTCGACGCGTTGAATCTTCTGATTGAGCGAATCAATTTCCTGTGCGCTCAAAAGTCCTGCATTGTCGGTGACGGATTGAATTGACGAGGCACCCACGGAAAAATCAATTTTCTGCGCGGCACTTGTCACGGAAAAATTCAGCGCGATAATCAATGCGACCAGCCCGAAAAATTTTTTCAGCATGTTTAAGACTCCTTTCGACAACGCGTATTTTAGCAAAAAAAATCCACCGCTTCAATTCGACGCGGCGGATAAATTTTCGGGTTATGGTAAGACAAACATTGAATCAGAGATTTGCTTTGATAAGCGCAAAAAGTTTTGAATCGCTAGTCGCGCCGGTGAAATTGGTTATCGCGGCGTCAATTCCGTTCGCTTTGATGAAGTCTTGCACTTCGACGGCTTCCTTGTCTTCGGCGTAGTCAAACTTCAAAGCGGCGGCAATGACCTTTGCAAGAGCGTCGGGAGTTTTACCGCGTTCGATGAGTTGCGTTGCCGGAGAGACGAGACGGTCTGCGGCGGAAAGTTTACGTTTCGGACCGCGAGCCACGCGAGTAACTTCGTCGCTGATTTCGGGATTCTTGAAACGCGTTTCAGTCGTGTCGACGTATTTTTGATGAACGGCGGGATCAAAGCCGTATTTGTCAATCAACAGCGCGGAAGTTTCAGCCCAAACAGCACGAGCGGCGGCAACAATATCGTCGTCGCGCATGGCGGAGCTGATGTCGGGCAGTCCTTTCTGATACGCAAGATAAGCGATTGACGCGTGCCCGGTGTTGACGGTGAAAAGTTTGCGTTCAATGTACGCGCCGAGATTGTCAACGAGAGTCATGCCGTTAATCGCGGGCAGTTCGCCGACGACGCCTTTTGAATCAACGTCCCATTCAGCGTAAGGTTCGACCTTGACCAAAAGTTTCTCGTCATTTTTCTGCAACGGAACGATTCTGTCGACAGCGGCATCGGGAAAACCGATAAGCTTGTTGACTGCGGGCTTAACGTCGTCCGCGAGATTTTGATAGACGAAATTTTTCAGCACAGTCGAGCCGCCGACCATGTTTTCGCAGGCGATGATGTTCAACGGCGTCTGATTGACGGCAACGCGTTTCGTGAGACCTTTGGCGATGTTCGGCGCGATGAATTTTAAAATGTTTGGACCTATAGCCGTCGTGATGATGTCCGCGTCAACGATTGCGTCAAGCAGTGCGTCAAGGTTTTCGTTGCTGTTGATTGCGCTGACGTTCTCGACAAGCGTTTTATCAGCCGCGCCGAAGATTTGAACGTTGTATTTGCCGAGCGTGTTGATGTCTTCGACGAGCGGAGCCGCCACGTCCACAAATGCCACGTGATAGCCCGCTTGACTCAACAGCAGCCCGATAAATCCGCGCCCGATGTTGCCTGCGCCGAAGTGTACAGCTTTTTTCATATCATGACCTCCAATCGTGTTTTTGATAAATTTTTTTGTTCTACTTTCTTTTGTTTGCCCAAAAGAAAGTAGCAAAGAAAAGGGCACCTCGCAGGGGCGTTCAGTCGTTCATGCTTTCAACGTTAAGACTTTCATCAGCCGTTAGTGTCGGCAAACTTCGCGTCACGCTCAGTGTGCCGACGACCGCGCGTCCTTGCGCGGTCTATTTTTTTGTCGCAGTTTATTTCTTGAGACTTTCAAAAAATTTTGCGTCGACAGGTTCAAGCCATTCCGTCGAGACTTCCGAATTCGATTGCATGATTGATAAGTGTTGCATCATTTTGCCGGGTGCCGCGCCGTGCCAATGTTTGACGCCTTCGGGAACTGTGAAGACTACGCCGGGTTTCAATTCGACGACTTCCTGTCCCCAAAGCTGAACGTAACCTGCGCCCGACTCCGTCACGAGGATTTGGCAGGTGCCGTGATGTTTATGCCAGAACGTGTGCGCGCCGTCAATGAACGTGACGTTTGAGACGCCGATTGAATCTTTTGCAAGCGACGCGTGATAAGTTTTGCCGGTGAAATATTTTTCGTAAGCGACGTTCGGTTTGCCGATGTCGAAAATTGCGCCGTCGACGTTTGCGAGTTTAGCTTTGACTTCATCAGCCGAAGGATAATCAGCCGCTTGAATCTGCGCGGGAATCATCATGCAAGCCGCCGCCGTCAATGTTGCCAAAAATTTTTTGCATGAAATCATTTTGTCCACCTGTTTGAAATTTCAACCGTCGGATTAATTGTCCTAAAAGCTTAAAGCTTAAAGCTTAAAGCTCAAAGCTTAACCTTTCGTGAACATGTCGAAGAGAACTTGCGGGTCTTTCGTCGTGTAAGCCTTCTGCAAATCTTCTTCGGAATATTCCATTGTGATTGTCGCGAGGTTTGCGATAATCGCCAAATGGTCGTCGCCTTTGCCCGCAATGCCAACAATCAAATGCGCGGTGTTCTCGTCGGAGAATTTGACGCCGTTTGGATATTGCATGACAACGAGACCGGTTTTGATGACGTGTTTCTTGACAGCGTTCTCGCCGTGCGGAATTGCGATGCCTTGCCCGATATAAGTTGAAATGTCGCGTTCACGTGCCAACATGCCTTCGATGTATTCTTTTTCGACGTAGCCGCTCTTGAACAAAAGTTCGCCAGCCGCTTTAATCGCTTCTTCTTTGCTGACAGACTTCAAGCCGACTTTGACGTTGTCTTTAAGCAGGATACCTTCTTTGAGCGAAGTTGATTCTTCATTGCCGCCGCCGTCAGATGCAGGAGCTTCAACGCCGCCGCCTTTGAGACGTTCGCTAATCACGTCGTAAACGTTATTGTTCGTGAAGTCTTTAACCCAAATGTGTTCGGCTTGCGGAGAATCGGCGCGTGCACGTTCGGCAAGTTTCTCGTGTGAAACAACAATCTGCGCGTCCTTGGGAATGTTGCCGATTGCGAAATTTTTAACGGTGATGTGTTTGTAGCCGTCCTTGTGAAGTTTTTTACGCAGAGCCGCCGCACCCAATGCACTTGAGCCCATGCCCGCGTCGCAAGCGTAAGCGATAAATTTGATGTCTTTGCCGGCAACTTGTTTTTCGCCTTCGACCGACTGACCTTTGCTAGCCGCTTTCATGGACTTCATGCTTGCTTGAGCCGCTTCGAGTGCATCTTCCTTTTGAGCATCAGCCGCCGCCGTGGCTTTGATGAAAATTGACGAGACCGCAAAACTTACGCCTGCCGCCGCCGCGACCGCCGCAATGTTCGCGAAGTAAGCACCGGGAGCCGTCATAGCCATAATCGCGATGAATGAGCCCGGAGCAGCAGGAGCAACGAGACCGCCGTTGAGCAATGTCAATGTGAAAACGCCAGTGACGCCGCCCGCCATAACCGCGAGAATCAGCGTAGGTTTCATGAGAACATACGGGAAATAAATTTCGTGAATGCCGCCGAAGAAATGAATAATGACCGCGCCGGGTGCCGAGCCTCTTGCATTGCCGACGCCGAAGAGTGAATACGCGAGCAACACGCCTAAGCCGGGACCGGGATTTGATTCAATCATGAAGAAAACCGATTTGCCGACCTCTTGAGCTTGTTGCATACCGAGCGGTGTAAAGACGCCGTGATTGATTGCGTTGTTGAGGAAGAGGATTTTCGCAGGTTCGACCAACAGCGACACTAACGGCAACAATCCTGCGCTGACGATTGCGCCGACCGCCGAGGCAAGTCCGTCCGTCAAACTGCTGACTAAAGGCCCGACAAAACTGTAAGCCGCGCAGGCGAGAATGCCGCCGAGAATGCCCGCCGAGAAATTGTTGACGAGCATTTCAAAGCCGCCGGGAATTGAATCTTGAGCAGCCTCGTCAAATTTTTTAATCGCGACGCCGCCAATCGGACCCATAATCATTGCGCCCATGAACATTGGAATATCAGTGCCGACGATGATGCCCGCAGTAGCTATTGCTCCGACAACACCGCCACGATGACCGTAGACGACTTCGCCGCCCGTGAATCCGATTAACGTCGGGAGCAGCCATTTTGCCATTGGTCCGACGAGTTCGGCCAGACCCTCGTTAGGTATCCAGCCCGCAGGAATAAAAAGTGCAGTGATGAAGCCCCACGCAATGAACGCGCCGATATTTGGCATGACCATCGCGCTAAGGAAGCGACCGAATTTTTGCATTGCCTCCTGCATAAATAACACCTCCTAAAAAAAATTTTATGTAGTACGTTGTATTGCCTAATGATAAAGCTTGGACTTAACTTTAGTCAAGCGCGGCGGGCAATGAATTAAAAAACTCCCGCGAAGAATTTTCTTGCGGAAGTCTTTTTGATATCAAATTACGTTCAATCGGCGTCGAAGGGCGTTTGAGCTTTGCGCTGATATTTCGTGTGATAGTGAACGACGTAAAGCCCTTTGCCGGTGATGTGGCGAATGTCGTCGACGTAGCAGAATTGGCGCGTCTTCGGGTAAACGAGAATATCGCCCTCGAAAATTTCTTGACTGTCGCTCATGATAAGCGTCGAAGGTTCCGTTTCGCTGAAGAACGCGTCGATTAACGGCTCCTCAACGCGATTGTTGCGCACTGGAACAAAAACGTTGGGTTTGAGCTTTGACGCTCCGTCGAAATACTGATCGAGCACGACTTTCAAAGTTGCATCCATAAAAATCTCCTCCAAAATTTTTTTTAAACGGCGGCGACAAGCAGGAACTTCACCTTGTCGACAAGCCAATCATCAGCCGAAAAGCCGAACGAAATTTCTGCGCGGGGAGCATGACGTTTGAGCAGGTTGGAAAGTTTTTGAGCCTCTTCCAATGACAAATTACCCTTCGACGCGGTGACGTTGAACAGAATTTTTTTCGCGGACTTGAAATTTTCCGTTGACATCTCCGCGTGTTCAATGGCGGCTTTTGCGGATTTGACGACGGAATTTTTCCCGTCGCGTTCGCCGTAGCCGATAATCGCCGCAGAATCTTTAAACAAGTCGGAGAAATCTTTCACGTCAAGTCGCGGTTGACCGGGCAACGTCAAGACTTCAACGAAATTCTGCAGAACTTTGCAGGCGTCGAATTCAAAATTTTTGCTCGGCAACTTCACCAGCGCATCAAAAATAATTTCGTCCTCGGCATCGTCAAAATTTCCGCCCGCAATGAAAATCACCGGCACAGAAATTTTTTTCGCACAATGAGCGGCGAGCGCAACGACTTTGATATTTTCCCAGACAGCGTCCGCAACGACGAATATCAAATCGGCTCCGCTCAAGTTGTCCGTCAAATTTTTCTCGTCGTCGGTGTCAAGCAGTCGGAATTTGTGCGCGGTGTTGCACGTCGACAAATTGGCAGTGTCGTGACGATCGACCGCAAGATAATTCACGCCCGCCAAATTTTTCTCCAGCATACAATTAAGGGCGGAAAGTCCGCCCGAATTTTTTGCGCCGTCGGAGGTGTTGACGCCGATGACTTTGATTTTTACGAATCGATTGTTGAAACTGTTTCCTACCACGATAATCAATCCTCCGTCAAAATTTTTAGCGTCTGTTGCGCCGGTTGCTGTTGAAGAAGTCGGGAATTATGTTGGCGAAAGGATTTTTCTTGTCGGATTGATTGTCGTCCGGCTTAGGTTGCGAAGTCCGATTGTAAGGTTGCGGCTCCTGCGGCTGATTGTATTGTTGCTGATTGTATTGCGATTGATTGAATTGTTGCGAAGTTCTTTGACCCGGCGGCGGATAAAATTTCGTCGGCGGAATTTCGGGATGAGCTTCGTTTTCATCGCCAAAACGCGTGGCAATAATCGTAACGACAATCGTATCACCTAACGAATCGTCGACGCTGACGCCCCAAATAATTTCCGCATCGGGATGAGCAGCCTCTTGCACAGTCGTTGACGCCTCGTTGACTTGAATCATTGACAGCGAATCGGTTGCGCCCATGAAGTTTAGCAAAATTCCGCGTGCACTGTCGACGCTGGTTTCAAGCAACGGTGACGCAATGGCTTTCTTGACGGCTTCAACGGCGGCATTGTCGCCCGACGCTTCGCCGACGCCCATCAACGCAGAGCCGGCATTGTTCATGATCGATTGCACGTCCGCGAAGTCGAGATTAATGACGCCGGGCACGGCTATCAAATCGGAAATGCCTTTGACGCCTTGACGCAAAATATCGTCGGCAATGACAAAAGCTTTCGTCATGGGAGTTTTCTTATCGACGACTTGCAACAATCTGTCGTTGGGAATTGTGATAATCGCGTCGACGTTCTTTTTAAGCTTGTCAATGCCCATATCGGCGTTTTTCTTACGCTTCGGACCTTCAAATGTAAACGGACGGGTGACGACTGCAACGGTCAATGCGTTGACTTCGCGAGCACATTCGGCGACGACGGGAGCTGCACCGGTTCCTGTGCCGCCGCCCATTCCTGCCGTGATGAAAACCATGTCCGAACCGCGAAGAGCCTCCAGAATATCGTTGCGACTTTCTTGCGCAGCACGTTCGCCGATTTCAGGACGAGCACCTGCACCGAGTCCGCGAGTCAACTTTTCGCCGATCTGCATACGTTTGGGAGCTTTGCTCATCAAAAGTGCTTGAGAATCGGTGTTGACCGCAATAAATTCCACGCCCTCCAGTCCCGACTCAATCATTCTGTTTACAGCGTTCGAGCCGCCGCCTCCTATGCCGATTACTTTTATCTTCGCGAACTGGTCTAAAGAGTTGTCGTCGATTTCAAACATGTGCTTTCCCTCCGTGAAAAAAAATTTCTAAGTAAGCTTTGCAAGTCTAGCATAGCGTGTTGAAAAAAAAATGGAACGCTTTACGAAATTATTTGTGCTGAAGTTTGCCGCGATTGACGAACGCACGCGACGTGTTATAATTCTTTCCGCATTTGACGTTGCACAATTTTATCCGTGAAAAATTTTTGCGAAGGAGTTTTGCATAATGTTCAGTGAAAATCACAAAATCGCGGGCGTGGCTCATCCGCAAGGCTTCAAGGCGGCCGGAGTTCGCGCGGGCATCAAAAAGAACGGCAACCTTGATGTGGCTGTCATTCACACGGAACGCAAGGCGGCTGTCGCGGGCGTCTTCACGCAGAATTTGGTTGCGGCGGCTCCCGTTTACTACAGCAAGAAAGTTGTCGCCACGGGCACTGCTCATGCTGTCGTTGCCAATGCCGGTTGCGCCAATGCCTGCACAGGTGAACAAGGTATGCGTGACGCAGAGAAAATGGCTCAAATTGCCGCGCAGGAATTGAATTGCAATGCGGACGATGTGATTGTTGCGTCGACAGGTTTAATCGGCTCGAACTTGCCGATGGACAAAATGGAGGCGGGCATTAAAGACGCCGTTAAAAATCTTTCCCGCGAAGGTTCCGTTAATGCCGGCAACGCAATCGTCACGACGGACACTTACTCTAAAGCTTGCGCGACCGAAGTCGAAATTGGCGGCGTGGAAGTTCGATTTGGTGCCATTGCAAAAGGTTCCGGCATGATTCGCCCGAATATGGCGACAATGCTCTGTTTCATCACAACCGACGCCGACATTGACCAAAAACTTTTGCAGACGGCTCTGCGCGACGCGACGGAAATTTCTTTCAACTGCATGACCGTTGACGGCGACATGAGCACGAACGATTCGGTTGTAGTATTGGCGAACGGTGCGGCGGGCAATAAAAAAATCGTCGACAAATTTTCTGCCGACTACGAGAAATTTTTTGAGACGCTCAAGACGATTTGCCTTGAACTTGCCAAACGCATTGCTTCCGACGGCGAAGGCGCGACGAAGTTCATCACAATCAACGTCACGGGCGCGAAATCTTTTGCAGACGCTAAACAAGTTGGTATGGCTGTTGCGAATTCTCCGCTTTGCAAAACCGCAATCTTCGGGCAAGACCTCAACGCGGGCAGATTTATTTGCGCGGTCGGCTATTCCGGCGTCAAACTCGACCCCGACAAAGTCGTTATCAAATTCGGCGACATCACTGTTTATGCCGGCGGACTCGTCACGAAATTTGACCAAGAGGTTGCCAGAAAAATTTTGAGTGAACACGACATCACAATCGACATTGACATTAACGAAGGTAATAATTCTGCGACGATTTATAGTTGTGATTTATCATATCGCTACGTCAGTATCAATGCAGAATATGTCTCGTAATTGAGAAAATTCAGAGGCGTAGCACAATGGCTAAGAAAATTATCGGCATATACCAAATCACTTGCACCGTGAACAATTGGAGATATATCGGGCAGAGCATCGACATCAAGCGGCGATTCAATCAACATAAACGCAAACCGCCCGACGGAATGATTGACGACGTTGCGAAATACGGCATCGACAAATTCAAGTTTGAGATTCTCGAAGAGTGCGCTCCCGAAGAACTCACTGCGCGGGAAGATTTTTACTTGAGCACGCTCAATCCCGAATACAACATTCGCACGGAAGGGCACGGCATTTCGGAAGAAGCTCGAAAGAAACTTCGTGAATCGAAACTCGGCAAAAAACGTCCCGATATAAGCCGTCGTGTCAAATGCGTTGAAACCGGCGAAGTGTTTGAAAGTCTTCGTGCCGCCGCGAAATGGTGCAATGTTCCGTCGCCAAACTTGAGCGCGTTGCTTGCGGGCAAAGGTCGAACGCTCGGCGGTTACCATTGGATTTATGCTGATGAAGACGAAGAGGCGGCTCTCGAAAGAATTCGTCAAATGCCCGAAGGTCATCATCCAACAGAAGAAACTCTCAAAAAGCAACGTCGAGTAAAGCTTGGCAGAAAACTTTCGCCCGAACACTGCGATAAAATTCGTCAATCGCACATCGGACAAGGTTGGAAAGAATCAACCTACGAGAAATGTTGCAGGAAGATTCGTTGCGTCGAGACGGACGAAATTTTTCCGAGCATTAAATCTGCCGCTGAACATTACGGGCTTAATCTTCCGAACATTTCAGCTGTATTGGCGGGCAAAAATAAATCGTGCGGCGGTTATCATTGGGAATATGTCGACGGTCAATCGCCTCAACATCGCCCTGAAAATTTCCGCAGAAAAGTCAGCAAGCCTGTCCGTTGCGTCGAGACCGGCATTGTCTACGAAAGTGTCGCTAAGGCGGCAGAAGCGTTCGGTGTCACGGATTCTGCCATTGGAAACGCGGCGAGCGGTAAATGTGAAAAATCTTGCGGCTATCATTGGGAATTTTTTGACGGCGAACTCCCGCCTTTGGAAGAAACTCAAACTGTCGCGCCGATGTTGATTCTGTGTGTCGAGACGCAAGAAATTTTTCAATCGGTAAGTGACGCCGCAAAAAAATTTGGTATTTCTACAGCTGCGATAAGCCATGCGCTTAACGGTCGAGCAAAGTCTGCGGGCAATCGTCATTGGGAATTCTGCGCGGCGATGACGGCTTGAACTTTGCATAAAAATTATCCTCGTCGAGAATTGCGGCGGGGATTTTTCTTTGTTATCATGATGTAAACGTTTTGGGAGATGAATTCATGCTTGATAAACTGCAAAAGGTTGAAGAACATTTCGGCGAGGTTGAATCGCGATTGGGCGACCCGTCAGTCATTGCGGACGTTGAAAAATTCACCGCGCTCACTCGCGAACACGCCGCACTTGAGCCGATAGTCAAGAAGTTTCGCGAATACAAAAAGATTCTCGCGCAGATTGACGAGGATAAAATTTTATTGGAGACTTCAAACGACGAGGAGCTTAGAATTTTGGCGACAGAAGAACTTGCCGAACTTAAACGTTCAAAAATTGTACTCGATGAGGAACTTCCAATCTTGCTCTTGCCCAAAGATCCCAACGACGATAAAAACGTCATCATGGAGATTCGCGGCGGCGTCGGCGGAGAAGAGGCGGCACTTTTCGCGGGCGATTTGTTCAGAATGTACACACGCTATGCCGAACGTCAGAATTGGCGCGTTGACATTGTCGACATGAACCCAACGACGATTGGCGGCTTTAAGGAAATTTCATTCACTGTTGACGGCGCGGGAGCTTTCAGCAAACTCAAATACGAGAGCGGCACTCATCGCGTGCAAAGAATTCCCGTCACCGAATCCGGCGGACGAATTCACACGAGCGCGGTTACCGTTGCCGTCATGCCGGAAGCCGAAGAAGTCGACGTTGTCATCAATCCCGCTGATTTGCGAATCGACACTTACTGCGCGAGCGGTGCCGGCGGTCAATACGTCAACCGAACTGAAACCGCAATCAGAATCACGCACATACCGACGGGAATTGTCGTTCAATGCCAAGACGAGAAATCTCAACTTAAAAACAAGGAAAAGGCGATGCGTGTTTTGCGTGCCCGCGTGAAAGATTTGGCAGTGCGTGAACAGAACGAGGCTATTGCGGCTGACAGGAAATCTCAAGTCGGCAGCGGCGACCGCAGTGAACGAATTCGCACGTACAATTTTCCGCAAGGACGCGTTACGGATCACAGAATCGGTTTGACGTTGCACAAGCTCGACGCGATTTTGAACGGCGAACTCGACGAAATTATCGCCGCGCTGATAACTGCCGATCAGTCCAAAAGATTGTCCGCCGCGAATTAAGAGGTTGTTCGATGAATTCATTTTTAATCGGCTTGCAATTTCTGACGCGGATTTTTATCGTCAAGCAGAGCATTTGGACGGAGCAGAGTTTCGGCGAATCGGTAAAATTTTTCCCGGCAGTCGGTGCGATAATCGGAATAATCTGCGCGTCAATCGTCGGAGCGATAAATTTTTTCACGAACGGAACTTTGCCGATGTTCACGGGCGCGATAGGTTTTGCATTGCCGATAATTTTGACGGGCGGCATCCACTGCGACGGGCTGATGGATTCGGCGGACGGTTTATTTTCCGGTCGTGAACGCGAAAAAATTTTGCAAATAATGAAAGATTCCCGCGCAGGTTCATTCGGCGTGGTCGCAATGATTTTGGTTGCGGCGATTGAAATTTCGACGCTTACCGAACTTGCAAGGCTGTCGACGGAATTTTTATGCGCGGCAATTTATTCGGCACCGATAATCGGGCGATTGATGATGGTCATAACAATCGGAGCGTTTCCTTATGCACGAGCTGAAGGCATGGGCAAAGCGTTCGCCAAATTCACGACGCGGCGGACAATTTTTTTTGCGACGGTCGAAACTTTTCTGTTGATGTTGCCTTTGATTTTACTCGACGAAAAATTTTTACTGTGCGCGGTGATTGCAACGTTAATTGCGTTTGCGGTGACGTGGCGATTTGCAAACTTTTCTACGGAAAAAATCGGCGGAGTGACAGGCGACATCTACGGCGCAACGTCGACACTCGCTGAAATGTTCGCGCTGATGACTTTCTTATTGATTGGAGCTGCTGATTTTGCTCGGTGAAAAATTTTCCTCTGCATGGCGATTTGCAAACTTCTCTGCGGAAAAAATCGGCGGAGTGACAGGCGACATCTACGGCGCAACGTCGACACTCGCTGAAATGTTCGCGCTGATAATTTTTTTGTTGACGGCGGTATTGTGATGAAAGTTGTTGTTAAAATGCGCGGAACGTGCGGCGAATTGGCTCAAGGATTTTTTCGCGGCGAACCGCTTTTGATAACCTGTCCGATTGAAAAATTTTCGACGGCGATTGTCTCCGATGAGTTCTCCGGCGTCGAAGGTCTCGGCTCAAAATCGTTGGCAATGCTCCAAAAAGTTTTGCGGCGTTTCAACGTGAAAAAATTTTCGTTCGGCGTGCGATTGATCTCTGAACTTGAACGCGGCAAAGGTATGGCGTCATCTTCGGCTGATTTGGCGGCAATCGCTCAAGCAGTCGCGTTGTCGCTCGGAAAAAAATTTTCGCCGGCTGAACTCGGACAATTCTGCGCCGAAATTGAACCAACTGACGGAATTTTTTACGACGGAATTGTCGCGATGAATCCGCTGACAGGGCAACTCGTGAAAAAAATTCGTGCGCAGGAAAAATTTCTAATTGCGGTCTTCGATTACGGCGGCGAAGTTGACACGGTGAATTTTAATCGCCGCAGTGATTTTGACTTCCAAATTTTGCCCGACACGATTGATTTCGTGCTGATGAAAAATTCCGCGCTCGCTAATCAAAAAATTTTGCCGAAACGCGGACTGATTGAGCTGATGAATTTTTCGCAGGAAATTGGCGCGGTCGGCGTCAACATCGCTCATTCGGGAACTGTCGCGGGAATTTTTTTTCACGCTGACGATAAATTTGTTGCCGAAAAAATTTCTTCCGTCAAAAAACGTTTCGACTTCCTGCACTTCATGACGCTGACAAGACTTGTTGACGATTAACATAAAAAAATTCCCCGCCGAGCTTTTCGACGGGATTTTTTATTCGGATTTAGATTTTCATTGCAGATTCGGGACTACATCCCATTTGCACCGGTAATTTTTCTCCATCTGTTCCCTAGTTTTTAAGAAGTAACGATAACCAACATCTACAAAATAGCTTTTTCCGTCTTTAAAAGTTATCCAATTCCACATGTGTGCACTTCCGTCTCTAGTTCCGTTGATTTTTCTAACATTTAGATCACACATGCGCCCCAACATATAAAATGCGTCAGCATAGCCACGACATTGCACGTAACCGTCAATTAGTCCCAGTGCTGTTGTATTTCGTTCATTTTCATTTTTGTAATGTACACGTCTGCATATCTCATCGTGAATGTAACGAGCCTTTTCAAGTTCAGACGAACGTTTATTTGCCTCATCGACGATTCCGACTGCGATATTGTAAAGCTTTTGCTCTTCGGGCGTGAGATGCATCCAAGCTTGATATTGATTACTGCTCAAATAAGCATTTGCGACTAACATGCCAGGATATTCTCTGTATATTCTATAAGCCAATCGACCAGTTCCATATACTACACCGCGATCAATACGAGGAGCGGATACATACCCACCTACAAATTCCTCTCTAAAGAATCTATCGTATTCTTCCTTGTTATTGATTACGACGTTTGTAAGAACGAAATAGAATTCACGTTGCCCTTTGCGGCGTCCGTCTTCGATGTAACTGGCGAGGTCGGATCTATTTGAGAAACGCGGAGCCGAATCCCAATTAACCGAACTAACATCCATATCTGCGTGAGCGGCGATTTGCGAACTCAACATCAGCAAACCGAGAATCATCGCGACGAAAAATTTTTTAATCACGGCGTTCACTTCCTTTCTTAACTTCAAAGAACTGCGCGGCTGTAAAATATTGCAAGCATTATAAAAAAAAAAAACGGTCTGTCAATCCTTTTAAATCGAAAATTTTCTTGACGAATAAAAACCTCTCAAGCATTTGCCGGAGAGATTTTTTTATATCTTTGCTATCAAATCACGATTCGCAACGTTGCTGACAAGTTCAAACGTCAACTGCCGCAACTTTATGTTCGCCGAAATCAATTTTACTCTGACTGAATCGCCGATATGATAACTTTTGCCCGTCGATTGACCAATTAACGCAAATTCGCTCTCGACAAAATTGTAATAATCGCCGCGAAGATCCGCCGCACGAACAAGCCCGTCAACTCCGTTGTCCAACTCGACAAAAAATCCAAAATTCGTCACTGATTCTATCACGCCGTCGAATTGCTGATCTATAAATCGTTGCATGAATTCGGTTGCCTTCAAATCCAAAGTTTCGCGCTCAATTTCTATCGCTCGCCGCTCTCTTTCCGAACTTTGCTTTGCGATTTCTTCCAAATTTTTTATTTTCTCGCCGCGCAGTGCCCGATGAACGATTAAATCCGGGTAACGACGTATCGGCGAAGTGAAATGCGTGTAAAATTTCGCCGCGATTCCGAAGTGTCCCAAATTTTCCGCCGCGTAACGTGCCTGTTGCATTGTTCGCAGTGCGTAGGTTGTGATGACTTTTTCGGCGGGCAGTCCTTTGACTTGCGACAAAACTTTTTGAAATTCTGACGGTTTTTTTCCGCTGTTGATGTGAAAGCTGAAATGCGCCAGCAGTTGATTGAGCGTAAAAATTTTTTCATCAGTCGGCAACTCGTGCACGCGATAAAGGCTCGGAATTTTATTTTTCAGCGTGTGTTCGGCGACGGTTTCATTCGCCAACAACATGCACTCTTCGATAATCGATTCGGCAACGGTTTGAATTCGTTTTGCAATTTCAATCGGTTTGCCCGCGTCGTTGAGCAAAATTTTCATCTCCGGCAGGTCAAAATCGATTGAGCCGCGTTCGTCACGAATTTTTTTCCGCAACTCGCGAATTTTTTTCAGCGCGTTCAAATTGTCGGCACAGTCGGAAAGATTTTTGTCGCCGTCCAAAAATTTGTTGACTTGCGTATAACTCAAACGCTTGAAGACGTGAATCACCGTCGGAAAAATTTTGTAGTCGACGACGTTGCCCGAAGAATCCAAATTCATTTCGCAAGCCATCGCCAATCGATTGACGCCCGCATTCAAACTGCAAATGCCGTTGGAAAGTTCGGTCGGCAACATCGGAACAACTCTGTCAACGGGATAAATGCTCGTGGCGCGTGCAAAAGCCTCACGGTCAAGCGCGGAATTTTTTCTGACGTAAAAGCTGACGTCGGCAATGTAAACGCCCAAAAAAAATCCGCCGTCTTGTTCTGCGGCAAAAACTCCGTCGTCCAAATCTTTGGCGTCCTCGCCGTCAATCGTGACGATTTTCAAATCGCGGCGGTCAATTCGTCGGGAAATTTCATATTCGCTCGGCTCAAATTCGATTCGCGACGCTTCGGCTTGAACTTCGGGCGGAAAATCTTCTTCGACGCCGTGACTTCTCAAAATCGCTCTGACTTCGACGCCCGGAGCATTTTCTTTGCCCAAAACTTCAACGACTTGTCCGCGCAGATTTTCCCAATCAAAAACTTTCACGACGACCTTTGTATTTGCGGGAAATTTTTCGCGGAATTTCGGCAGGATAATTCTTTGGTCAATGCGTTTGTCGTCGGGCGTGACGAAAACTTTGCCGCCGACTTTGTTGAGCGTGCCGACGATAATTCTATTGGCGCGTTCCAAAATTTCGACGATTGAGCCTTCACGACGCCCGCGATAACTGCCCGTCACTTGAACTTTGACTTTGTCGCCGTTGAGTGCACCGCGAAGATTTTCAGCCGCAATAAAAACGTCAGAGCCGCCGTCTTCGGGCGCGACGAATCCGAAACCTTTGACGTTGACGCTTAACTTGCCGACAACACCGCGAATTTTGCCGTTGCTTCCGCCGTGATAACTCCGTCCGTCGTTTCGACCGTCGAACGCATTGTTATGATATTTTTTCGTTGATTTTCTTGCCACGCTGAAATTTTAACCTCCTGATTTATCGGCGTCGGGAATTTGAATCGCACTTCGAGCCGCGCCGTCAAAGATTTTTGATTATATTTTGCAGAAATAAATTTACACATCGTTTCATCAAGCAATGTTGAAATAATTCCGCCGTGAACCGTTCCTGCATAGCCTTCAAACTCTCGCGGCAGAATTTTTTGCGCAAAAATTTTCTCGCCGTCAAAGTCGAACGTCAAATGCAAGCCGATTGGATTATTTTCGCCGCAAGCAAAGCAATAATCATCGTCCGCAACTGTCGCCGAATCGGTCTCGTCGGAATTTTTTTCGGTAATTCTATTCGCGACAAATAAATCTAAGTCGAACGTCAAGCCGATAGAATCTTTTTCGCCGCAAGCAAAGCGATAATCATCAGCAACTGTCGTTGATTTTTCGGTGAGTTCATTCGCGATAAGTTGAGCGGTGTCGCGCATGATTGCCGGAAATGTGCGGTAAAGTTCATTGTCGGACGCCTCGAAACGTTTCGCTCCGATTTCGTAAGCGTCAATCACGGCTTGCAGCGCACTGATTCCGCGTTCAATCAAATCGTAAGCGGCATACAACGTGACAATATCATCAATCGTCGCGAGCTTGAGTTCCATCGCCGAAATTTCTTTTTTGGTGCCCGTCGATCTCAAATCACGCAACTTTTTGCGAAAAATATTTCTGACCTTGATAAACGCCGCTTTGACGCGTTCCTTTTCAATCGCCGTATGTTTTTTTTTCGCCATGAATTTAATTCCTCACAATTCGATATACCAGTTGAAAATATTTTTGATTTTGACTTTGAAGCCGTCCAAAACATTGACGGGCACTTCAAATTTGATTGCCGCGCGTTCCTCGTCGGTTAATCTTGCCAATTCGTCCTCATTCCAATTTTGATAAAGCTCATCTAATTCAAACTTGCCGTCGCGCAGAAGATAAACTTCAATCGTTTCGCGCCACGGATCAATCATCCAATATTCCTTAACGCCGTTGCGCTCGTAAATGTCTTTTTTAATTCCCATGTCGCGTTTCATTGTCGAACGTGAAAAAATTTCCGCAACCATGTCGGGCACGCCGTGAATTTTTTTGTTTACGTTGTCAAAAACGGTTTCGGGATTCGACGCGCTGTAATAAACAAAATCCGGGCGAAAAATATCTTCAGCCGAAAAATTTAGCTCCAAATTGCAAAATGGACAACCGAGTTTATTTTTTTGCGCATGGTAGCCGATTAGCAGCATCAAACTCGACTTGATAATTCCTGCAGCAATGGTGTCGCCGTGTTGAATAAATTTTTTCCCGCCAATAATTTCGTATCTGTCAGGGTCGCGGAAAATTTCGGTTGCCATTTGAATCAACTCCTCAAAAAATTTGTGACCTCTTCAAAGACGAATTCGCGATTTTCGTCGAGCGGCAGTAAATGTCCCGAATCCGGAACCGTCGTTAGAAATTTTTTCCGCGAGCCGACGTTGTCCATGATAAATCGTGCACTTCGCGGTTGAGCGGTGTGATCGTCTTCGCCGTGCATGATTAAAATCGGAGCCGTGACGTGCGGCAAAATTTTTTTCACGTCGTCAATCAAATCAACGAGTTCATGCACGCTTATGAGCGGCGTCTTTTTGTAAACTTCATTGGCGGCTTGCGGGACGTTTGGAATTTTTTTGCGCGGCTGAACAATGCAAGCGTCGGAGCAAAATTCTCGCGGCGGAAGATTTTTCAAGCCTAAACCATCGTCAATGAAAATCGGTGCGGCGAGCGTGACAATTTTTGCAACGTCGCGTTCAGTCGAAAGCTTCAACGTCAACAGTCCGCCCATCGAGTGTCCGACGACGAAAATTTTATCGCAGACGCCGCGCAGAATAAAAAATCCGTCCAAAATCGAATTAAACCAATCGTCGCGAGTGGTGCGCATCAAATCTCGTTCATTCGTGCCGTGACCTGCAAGACGCGGACAGAGAACGTTGAAACCTGCGCGATTGAGAGATTGTCCGAACAAAAAAAGTTCGGCGGGCAAGCCGGTAAAGCCGTGAATGAGCAATACGCCGCTTGAGCCGCCGCTATTCATAAAAAATGGTTCTCCACCTTGAATCAAAATAAAATCCTCCGTTACATTGAGAGCTTGGCGATTATCAAAGTTATTATCGCGAACAAAATCCCGAATATGACAGTCAATCTTGCTAAAAGTGCATCCATGCCGCGAGCTTTGCCGGAAAAAACTGCATCGGAGCCGCCGTCCATGCCGCCCATACCGCCGGATTTTGCTTCTTGTCCCAAAATGACCGCTATCAGTGCGATTGAAATTATCGCGTCCAAAACCATCAAAACTGTCAGCATTAACAAACCTCCTCAACGACGACGCGCTTTATAGGGCGTGAAGTCTTCGAGTTTCATGACTTTGGTATTGCCCTTCATGTCCGCCAAAATAATTTCTTGCACGTTGAATTCGAGCAGGAACTTGTAGCTCAATTCGTCGGGCATGTAGGTGCCGTCAATGTCGGCGACAACGGAAATTGCGTCGAATTCGCGTTTTCCCTCGGAGATTGCCTTAGCCATAACGACGACCTCGGCGGGCAATTTGAATTCGGGAACAACGCTGTCAATGGCGCAACCGCTGTAAAGTGTGCCGTCGCTCGCCAAAAGACAAGAGCCAGTTGCAATGGAGCCGTGCTCAACGTAAGCATTGCGCATTGCGTCAATCGCCGTGCGAACAATCGTATCGATAATATCGTAATTCATTTGAAACTTCCTTTCCGTCGAACTGTTAATTTCTTTTAATTTTTTTTAGGATCTACTTTCTTTTGCTTGCCCAAAAGAAAGTAGCAAAGAAAAGGGCACCGCTGCGCGCGGAGCGATGCAAACTTTTCGACGTGTTAAGCCGCTCACTTCGATTCAGCTCGTAATTGCTCTAACGTTTGGTCATCATTGCCGTAGCGTTGAGACTTTCATCAGCCGTAAGTGCCGACAGCTTCGCGTCACGCTCAGCATGTCGGCGACCGCGCATCCATGCGCGGTCTTTGTTACGTTGCAACGAATTCATTTTGTCAAATGCAAATTCACGAATGATT
Source organism: uncultured Selenomonadaceae bacterium (assembly GCA_905234395.1). Classification (GTDB taxonomy): domain Bacteria; phylum Bacillota; class Negativicutes; order Selenomonadales; family Selenomonadaceae; genus Quinella. The sequence goes on along the minus strand of CAJOHG010000010.1, from coordinate 23,667 downwards.
TTATTTCCGCGAAAGATTTTATGCTGTCGTCAAGGTCGGGCATCAATAATGCGAAGTCGTGCGACATTCCGCGATAAACCGATAACGTAACGTTTAATTCGTCAGCCGTCGCCTTGCGCAAAAGTTCAATGCCCTCATCGACGAAAAGTTCATAACCGCCGATTTGAATCAGCATTGGCGGCAAGCCCGTCAAGTCAGCGTAAATCGGTGACAGTCGCGGATCATTCAAAGGAATTTGTCCGCCGTATGACGGAGTAGAGGAAACTGCCGGATACATTACAGGATTTTTCACGCCCAAAATCAAGTCGCGCTCGGCATTGGCTGTTCGTGACGGCAAATCGGTTTCAAAAGTTGTCCACGGCGACGCGAGAATCAACATTGCAGGTTGCGGCAAATTTTCTTCGCGCAGACGAATCGAAAGCTCAATCGCCAAATTTCCGCCGGCAGAATCTCCGAAGACGATTAAATTTTTCGGATCAACTTTGCGTCTCAAAAGTTCTGCGTAAACCGTCGCGGCGTCGTCCAATGCTGCAGGATACAAATTTTCCGGAGCAAGTCGATAATCAACCATCCAAACTTCCCGCGCGTCAGTCAAGACAGCCTGCTTTACGGCAAAATCACGATACCAATCACTTAGCGCACCGATGTAACCGCCGCCGTGAAGTTGCAAGGCGACTCGCGGAGATTTTTTCTGCTTTGGATTGATGAGCCGTTCGACTTTGACGCCGTTGACGGTGAATTTTTCGTAAGTCCACTTGTCGGGCGCGGCGAACGTCATTTTTATCTGCCCGTGAAAAAATTTGTCCATGTAGTCGGCAACGTAAGCCTGCTTTGCATCGTCGGAAAAAGTTTTACCGCTCGCGGGCAATTTCCATGCGGGCGCGGCAAAAGTCGTCACGGAGCCGGTCAACAAGCTCAAGCTCAACATTCCCGCCGCAAAAATTTTACCGAGTTTCAAATTCAAACCTCCTTAGCTCACGTCAACACTTACAACGCCGTCAATGCGTTTGACCGCGTCGAGCACGATAACATTTTTCAGCGCGCGTTGATTGTAAACTTCCATTTCAATCGTTAATATGTCGGTCGATTCGTCCTCGCCCTTAACTTTCACGTCGCGAATTTTCAACTGCAAATCGTCAATGCAGGAGCTGATGTGCATGAGTTGACCGGGCTTATCTTTCGTGCGAATCGTGATTAACAAATTTTTCTCGTGCATGACCCATTCATCAATGCGCGACAAAGTTCCGAGCGTAGCAAAAATCAAAGCCGTCGTGAAAAGTGCGCCCGAATAATATCCTGCACCGACAGCAAGTCCGACGCCCGCCACTACCCATAAGCAAGCAGCAGTCGTCAAGCCGGTGACAGTCAAGCCTTCCTTCATGATTGCACCTGCGCCGAGAAAACCGATTCCGCTGACAACCTGCGCGGCAAGACGTGCCGGGTCTGCATTGGTGCGACCTTCGACGTTGAAATAAAGAGCCTCGCTCAAAACCATAATCAAGCATGAGCCGAGACAAACCAAAACATTCGTGCGAAGACCTGCCGATTTCCGCCGACTTTGACGCTCGTAACCGATTATGCCGCCCAATACGCAAGCCAGCGTTAATCGCAAAAATAATTCCCATTCTGAAACCAAATGTCACACCTCTTGTAAGGGACCAGGTTTTTCATTACTCGTGACCAAATTTGAATTAAAGTAGCGCGAATCCTTCGAGACTTCTTTTGTTATCCAATCGGGCAATTTAATCGGCTCGTTCGGCGATTTCAATTCAACTTCCGCCACAATCAAGCCCGCGTGTTTTCCTGCGAAGAAGTCAATTTCCCAAACGTGTCCGCCGTAAGAAATTTTGCGACGATATTTTTTTAAGACGTTGCGCCCGCACATCGCAAGCAACTGTTTGGCGTCGTCAATCGGTATCTCGTATTCAAACTCCTGCCGAGAAATTCCGCGCGTCGAAGATTTTATCGTCAAGTAGCCGCGCTCGTCAGTCAATCTCACGCGAACAGTCGGGTGCCGCGACAAATAGCCTTGCGAAATTTTTTCCTCGCTTAAATATTTCAGCCCGCGCAGTTTCCGCTTGTCAACCAAAAATTTTCGTTCGATCTCAATCGCCACGTCAAACACCTCGTCAAGCTACTTTCGATAAGCCCGCGATTTTCCCTTCCCTTGCAGGAAAAATTTCAACACGGCAGAATCAAAACACGCGCAAGAAAATTTTTTTCCGAAGGAGTAAATAAATCATGCAACATATTTTGGCGGCAGACGGTATTGCCCGCGAAGGTATCGAACAACTCAAAAAAAATTTCAACGTGGAAGTTCGCGATAAAATTTCGCACGAAGAGCTTTTGGAAATTATTCCGCAGTTCGACGCGCTGATTGTCCGTTCCGCTTCAAAAGTCACCGCTGACGTTTTGGAACGCGCCAAGAATTTGAAAATCATCGGACGTGCAGGCGTCGGCGTCGACAATATTGACGTGCAGGCGGCAACCGAACGCGGAATTATCGTCATCAATTCGCCGGACGGCAACACAATCGCCGCGACTGAACACACGTTCGCAATGATGCTCGCCGTCAGCCGCAACATTCCGCAGGCAAATCAAACTATGCACAGCGGCAAATGGGACAGAAAAAAATTCGTCGGCGTCGAATTGCGCAACAAAACTCTCGCGATAATCGGGCTCGGCAAAATCGGTGCGGGCGTCGCCAAGCGTGCGCAGTCCTTTGAAATGAACGTCATCGCTTACGACCCGTTTGTAAGTGAAGAGCGTGCCAAAAGTCTCGGCGTCAAAATCACGGAGCTTGATGAACTTTTCAAGACTGCCGATTTTATCACGGTGCATATGCCGCTGACGAACAAGACGCGCGATATGATTGCCTTGCCGCAAATGAAGTTGATGAAACCGACCGTTCGACTGATTAATTGCGCACGCGGCGGCATCATCAACGAGAACGATTTAGTTACCGCGCTCAAGGAAAATATCATTGCCGGAGCCGCGATTGACGTTTTCGAGAACGAGCCGCTTGCCGAAGATTCGCCGTTGAGAAATTTGCCGAACATAATTTTAACGCCGCACCTCGGAGCGTCCACAGTCGAAGCGCAAATCGGAGTTTCAGTCGACGTTGCAAGCGGAATTATCGACGCGCTAAACAATAAACCGGTCGCGACAGCCGTTAATCTGCCGCACATTCCTTCGCACGTTCTGGAAAAGTTGGCACCGTTTATCGATCTCGGCGAACGTCTCGGACGGACAATCGTCGGCATGAGCAAGGATCCGATTTCAAGCGTGCTCGTCAAAATCAGCGGAAAGATTGCCGATATGAATTCAAGCCTCATTTCAACCGCCGTGCTCAAAGGAATTCTTTCAGCCGCGCTCGATAACGTCAACCTTGTCAACGCGAACATTTTGGCGGCGGACAGAGGAATTCATTTGTCGGAAATTAAATCGAACGTTGCCCGCGACTTTGCAAACCTCGTGACCGTCAACGCGAACGGCAACACGGTTATGGGCACGCTTTTCGGCAACGAAGGACGAATCGTTGAGATTAACAATTTCCGCGTCGACGTTGATCCGCACGCACGAATTTTAATTTGCCCGCACATCAATCGTCCCGGCGTCATCGGTTCTGTCGGCACGCTACTCGCCGAACACAAGATAAATATTTCCGGCATGAACGTCGGCAAGACCGCGATTGAAGGCACGAGCTTGATGGTTTTGACTGTTGATAATCCGATTCCGCAATACGTCCTCGACAAGATGAAGGCACTCGATCCGATTTTCGACGTGACGCCCGTCGCTTACGATGTTTAACAAAAAATTTCTAATCGGCTTCGGAATTGTCGCATTGGTTTTGCTTGCGGGATTGTTTATCATCGGCTACCTCGACAGTGACGACACTCCCGCATTGCCGCCGCCAAAGCCTCCCGTAAAAAAAATCAGCGTCTACGTTTCCGGGCAAGTCAAAAATATTTCCGTCGTCGAATTGGAAGATACGGGCAATTTGCGCGCTGTCGATGCCGTAAACAAAGTCGGCGGTCTGACCGATTTGGCGGACGCTTCTGCCGTCAACTTAGCCGCGCCGATAACTGACGGGCAACACATTCACATTCCGACCAAAGAAATTTTTTTGCAGTCGACGCGAGCCTCCGATTCAAGCGACTTGATTAACATAAACACTGCCGACGTTGAAGAACTTGCAACGCTCAAAGGAATTGGCATGGCATTGGCACAGAGAATCATCGACTATCGCGAGCAAAACGGCGCGTTCAAATCAATCGACGAATTGAAAAATGTTCGCGGCATTGGCGATAAAAAATTCAACGCCTTCAAAGACAAAATCACGATTTAATGCGCACGGTCAATCGCTTGTCCGACTTGAAACGCTCTGATATAATTTCCACACTGCCGCACCTCCGGCGGGAATTGACGCTTGAGGAGGGATGTGGAATTTATGGCGGATGTCCTCGTTCAGATCGGGATAAACGTAGCAGGAACTGTCATTGGCGGGCTAATTGTTGCCTACATCGTCAATAGATGGTTCTAAGCGGCAGTAATGTCCACTCTTTCGCCCTCTGACTGATTAGCACTCGGTTATGGCAAAACGAAACCCCCGACAGTTTAGCACTCTGTTCGGGGGTTTTCGTTCGGTGAAATCATGACGGATACTGCTGTCCTCATTGCAGTTGTCGTTTTATCGACGCACAAAATTTATCACAGCGTCAAAAGTTTGTCAATCGCTTTGCCCTGCTGAAAACAGTCTGTCATAAATTTCACACTGCCGCACCTTCACGGACGGTTTGCTCGTGAGGAAGGAGATGGCATTTGAAAAGACTCGTATCGGGCACTGTTGCCTCAAATATTTCCGTGATTTTAAGCAATGACTCCTTGCAAAAAATGTCCCGCGAAGTTTGCGAAGCCATGTGCTTGTCAGCGGTGTTTAAAGCGACCCGCCTAATCATAGACGAATTATAAATCACGCTCCGCCAATTTTAAATCGTGTGATATAATCGTCGCGACTAAAAAATTTTCAAGGTGATTCGATGAACAGCTTAAGCAGTGCCAAGGAGAAAATTTCTTCGGGCGAACGGCTCAATCGTGATGAAATTCTCGCGCTCTACAACGACAACGATCTGCTCTGTCTTGCGGAAAGTGCTCGCCGCGTCAAAGAGTCGAAGTCCGGCAAAAATGTTTTCTACACCGTCAACCGCCACATAAATTTAACGAACGTTTGCCGCGCGAATTGTCCGCTGTGTGCATTTCAATGCAGGAGCGGCTCAAATCGTGCCTTCACGCTCGAACTCGACGACGTTGAAAAAATTTTGCTCGACGCCGCGCAAGTCAATGGCTTGTCAGAAATTCATATCGTCAGCTCGTTGCATCCCGACAAAAATTTTTCTTACTACGTCGACGCCGTTAAGCTCGTGAAAAAATTTTTGCCGCACGTCGGAATTAATGCATTCACGCCCGTTGAAATTGTCAACTTCAGCGAAATTGGCGGGCTCAACGTCGCCGATGTCTTGCGCGAACTGATTAATGCCGGTGTGACTTCATTGGCAGGCGGCGGCGCAGAAATTTTATCAGACCGTGTGCGCGAAATAATTTGTCCGAAAAAATGTTCGGCGTCGCAATGGCTTGAGGTCATGCGGACGGCTCACAAACTCGGCTTGAAAACAAACGCGTCGATGATGTACGGACACATTGAAACGATTTCAGAGCGCGTCGACCATTTGCTGAAACTGCGCGGACTTCAAGACGAGACGGGCGGCTTTCAAGCGATGATGTTGTTTCCGTTCCATCCGCAGAACACTGAACTCGGCAGGCGATTCAATTTGCGACGCGTCGGCTCGTGGGAAGATTTGAAAATGCTCGCGCTGTCAAGATTGGTGCTGGACAATTTCGCGCACTTCAAAGCTTTCTGGGTGATGTTGACGTTGCCGATTGCGCAACTGGCTTTGAGCTTCGGCGCGGACGATTTGGACGGCACGCTCGGCGAAGAGAAAATCATTCACGCGGCAGGAGCAAAATCTTCTGCGGGCATCACTCGCGGCGAATTGGAGCAAATCATTTCAGAGACCGGCTATCTTCCCGTCGAACGCGACAGCTTTTATAATCGGAAGTGATTCAAAATGTCTGATGACTTGCTAACGAAAATTAAGACGTTGCCCGATTCGCCCGGCGTTTATCTGATGAAAGACATTCGCGGAAAAATTATCTGCGTCGGCAAAGCTCGCGTGCTGAAAAATCTTGGAAGTGATTCAAAATGTTTGACGACCTGCTCACGAAACTAAAGACGTTACCCAATTCGCCCGGCGTTTATCTGATGAAAGACATTCGCGGAAAAATTATCTACGTCGGCAAAGCTCGCGTGCTGAAAAATCGTGTGCGCCAATATTTCCAGTCGAATAAGAATCACGGCGCGAAGGTCAAAGCCATGGTCGCGAAGGTCGCCGATTTTGAAACGATTGTCACTTCAACCGAAGTCGAAGCTCTGATTCTTGAATGCAACCTTATCAAAAAATATCGTCCGCGCTACAACATCAGCTTGAAGGACGACAAAACTTATCCTTACCTGCGATTGACCGCCGAAGATTTTCCGCGAATCATTTTGACTCGGCGCGTGATTCACGACGGCTCAAAATATTTCGGGCCATACACCAGCGGTCTTGCCGTCAAGGAGACGTTGCAACTTCTGCGAAAAATTTTTCCGCTTAGAACGTGCAAAACTTTCGCCAAACGTCCGTGCTTGGAATTTCACATCAAACGCTGTCTCGCGCCGTGTGCACAGAAAATTTCTCGCGAAGAGTACATGCAACTTGTCAATGCCGCCGAAAAATTTTTGGAAGGTCGCACATCTCAAATCGAACGTGAACTTTCAAGCCGCATGAATGACGCCGCGCAGTCGTTGAATTTTGAATTGGCTGCCCATCTCCGTGACGTGTTGCTTGCCGTCCGAAAAGTCGTCGAGAAACAAAAAATCGTCACCGATTCGGGCGACGTTGATGCGATTGGATTGGCGCGACTTGACGGCGAAACTTGTGCGCAAATTTTTTTTGTCCGCGACGGAAAAGTTATCGGACGTGAAAATTTTTTGCTGAGCGGCACCGACGACGAATCAGACTCGCAAGCCGTCACGGAGTTTGTCAAGCAGTACTACACTCGCGCGAAAATTTCAGCGGCGGAAATTTTATTGCCGGTCACGTTGTCCGCGCAGGACGCTGAACTTTTGAGCAAATGGCTCGGCGTGAAGTTAATCGTTCCTAAACGCGGCGTCAAACGTTCGCTGGTTGAAATGGCGAATCAAAATGCGGAAAAATTTTTGGCGGAAGAATCGGCGCGGCGACAAATCACGGACAGTCAAACGTTCGGCGCAGTCGAAGAGCTCAAAACTTTGCTCAACCTTCCGAAACTTCCTCGGCGTATGGAATGCTTTGACATCTCGCACATACAGGGCGCGGAAACTGTGGCGTCAATGGTCGTGTTCGATAACGGCGTGCCTGACAAGAAAAGTTATCGGCGATTCAAAATTCGTTCGGCGGAAGGCAAACCCGACGATTTTTTATCAATGCGTGAAGTCACGAGCCGACGTTACGGAAAAATTCCCGCAGATTTGCCCGACTTGATTGTCATTGACGGCGGACTCGGTCAGTTGAATTCGGCGTTGGAAATAATTCGCGGCGCAGGTCACGACGTGCCGGTCATCGGATTGGCAAAACAATTTGAATTGATTTTCGTCGAAGGCTCATCAATCCCGATTGAGTTGCCGCGCGACAGTCAAGCTTTGAAACTCATGCAACGAATTCGCGACGAGGCTCACCGTTTCGCGATAACTTATCACAGAAAATTACGGCGGGCGCGAAATTTAAAATCGGAGCTGAACAACGTGCCGGGCATTGGTGTCAAGCGTCGGACTGAACTGCTAAAAAAATTCGGCTCGCTCGCGAAAATCAAAGCCGCTTCCGTTGACGAATTGATTAATGTGCCGAACATGACACGATCTGCCGTCGAGTCGCTGAAAAAATTTTTCTCCGCAACGTAAGCAATGATTAAGGACTATCCCGCGATTGGTCAATTTGAGTTGATTGCGCAGGCGGTGTCGGCGGCAAGGTTGCTCTCGTCGACGACCACATAAAAGCCCACGTTGCGCCCGCTATTGCCACAATCCCGACCATTGCCGCTATCGTCAAGCCTTGAATGTGTCGGAGTGTTCCCTTGATGTCTTCGCGCAATTCCTTCATATCGGCATCATGCTTTTGACGCATCTCTTTCATGTCGGCATCATGTCTTTCTTGCGCACGGCGCATGTCTTCGCGCTGTTGCTTCAATTCATTCATAAAAAGTTCAAACTTAGCGTCCTGCTTTGTCAAGCGCATCTGCACTTCGGCATTAAATTTTTCCTGTTCGGTCATTTTTATCATCTCCTTTTGTGTCGACTGTCTTAATCGGAGCCGCCGAGTCTCTGAAAATTTTTTACGGATAAAACGGGACAACATCGAGCGCAATACTTTCGTAAAAGCCGGCAGCAATGTTGAAGTTCTGAACGGCTTGCCCTGCCGCACCTTTGACTAGATTGTCAATCGCGGAAAGGATTATAACGCGGTGCGTGCGTTCGTCAATGTGCCAACCGAGATCGCAATAATTTGAACCGCGAACAAATTTCGTTTCGGGATAAGCGTCGCGACCGAGCAGACGAATAAATTTTTCACCGCCGTACATTTTATGGAATGTGGCGTCGACCATTTCACCGCTGACATTTTCTTTAAGCGTGGCATAACACGTTGCCAAAATTCCGCGCGACATCGGCACCAAATGCGGAGTGAAATTTATGATAATTTCTTCGCCGCCCAAATCTTTGAGAGCCTGTTCGATTTCGGGCGTGTGACGATGATGAGCTACGTTGTAAGCCTTGAAGTTGTCGTAAAGTTCGGCGAAGTGGTTGCCGAGTTTTAAGCCTCTGCCTGCGCCCGAAACACCGCTTGCCGCATCGACAATGATTGAATTCGCGTCAACAAGGTGATGTTTGACAAGCGCCGTCGTGAAACAGCCCGCGTTGCCGATAATTTTTGCGTCACGAATTTGATTGCGATAAATTTCCGCCAGCCCGTAAACTCTGTGCGCGTCTTTATGTTTGTGCGGAACTTTGTACCACGCCTCGTAAACGTCGGTGTCGCTGAAACGATAATCCGCGCCTAAATCAATGATTCGCACCGGCAACTTGTCGAGTTTAAGTCCTGCGTCCATTGCGTGACCGTGCGGCAGTGCGATGAAAATAAAATCGCTGTCTGCGCCGATTGATTCAATGTCCGCCAATGATTCAAGCGTTAAATAGCACAGTCCGCGCAGGTGCGGATACAGTTCCGAAATTTTTTTGCCGGTGTGACTTTCCGATGTGATGTGCGCGATTTGAGCTTGCGGGTGCCTAATCAAAATCGACAAGAGTTCCGCGCCCGCGTAGCCCGTCGCACCGATTACGCTGACCTTTACCAAAGTGTTGACCTCCTCAAGGTTTGTTCATATTTATTTTGAAATTCGTGTGATAATCGAATCAAAAATTTTTTCAATAATGGTATCGGGTAAAATGATAGTCCATTTTGGTTTACGACGAGAAAAACTCATATCAGGGATTGTAGCTCCATTGTGAGTGTAAGAAACTTGCTTTAAACAATCAAAACATTTAATGCTATCCGTGGCATCCTTAAAACAAAATAAATCTATATCGTGTGAAAGATTATAAATTTCTTTTGGCAACGGTTTACCATTTGAACGATATCTTTCAATTTCGCGTTGTCGCCCTTCATCGGTGTATACGATTTTAACAGATGCACGAATGATATAGTTTGTATAGTAATTGCGATCGAGACTAATGGAGTTACTATCTAGCCAAACGGTGATGTATTTATCTGAGCCGACTTTAATCCAATCAGCCTCTGCCGAAGCCGTCGACGAAATCATCACGGCGCAAAGCATCACGACGAGTGCGATAAACCTTTTCATGTCAATCAAACTCCTTTCCGAATCACATCTTGAACGCTTTGAACCACGCGGCAAAAAATAATTTCAAGCCTCCTCAAATTTTGCCGTCAATCAAGCAAATAGTCTTCGTAGACGCCGCGCAGTTCGTTCAAATTTTGCACGTTCAAATCTTTATGACAAGTCCACGCCGAAGAATTTATCTCCATAGTCTCGCGGTCGTCGACGCCGTATTTTTTCCATTGCGGTATCAAAGCGTTGTTTGGATTGCCGGTCGCCGCGAAGGTCGTCCACGTCGTTTGAACTTGCTTAACCAATTTAGCCGACGGTTTGGTTTCAATGTCCGGGCTTGGATTGTTGAAGACGAACGGCAAATCCACCGCGTGACACGAGCCCAAATTCTTGACGGACGCCGATTGACTGAACAGATAAAAATACACGTCGTTGAAGGCAGATTGATATTCCGCCGCCAATTCCTGTCCCACGCGCCAATCAATCTGATTCGCGAATTCAAGATAGCGAACGTCCTCGGCAATGTCTTCGTGATTTTTCTGCCACGTCCGATAAAATTTTTCGCTCGCCACAAATTCATTCTCATAAAAACTGCGCGTTATTGCCGTGTGAAATTCCGCCATATCGTCAAGCATGTCGCTGTAGTACAAAAGCCAATAACGATACTCCGCCGCCGTGGTGCCCGTCAAAAGTTTTATGTCGCGCGCCGCACCAACTTTCAAGTCGAAGAACGGATGTTCGGGCAAAAATTTTCCGTCGCACGTCGGCAGATAATCCATCTCCGACAAAATTCCGTGACGCCTGTAAAGTTTTTCATACGTTTGCTCCAATTCGGCGGCAGGTTTATTCAAAAGCTCGCTCATGTTTTTGTAACCGCCAATCTCCATGAACTCTTCGGCAAGTCGCGCGGAATATTCGGCGGTGTGATAAAATCCCAAATGCCCGGACTGCGCAATCGCCTTGTGAAACAGACCTTTGGCAGCAGGCGTGACCATGAGCAGCAACGTGGAAATTGAGCCGGCACTTTCGCCAAAAACAGTGACGTTATCGGGATCTCCGCCAAAATTTTCGACGTTCTCTTTAATCCACGCTAAAGCCGCGATTTGATCTTGAATGCCCAAATAACCGGTGCCGTCAAAGTCAGAATCAATCGCCGCAAAATTCATGAAGCCGAAGACGTTGAGCCGATAATTAATCGTGACGACAACGACATCATGAGCCGCCGCGAGTTTTGCGCCGTTATAAAGCGGGTCGCCACTTCCGCCGCTGATGAAGCCGCCGCCGGGAATGAAAACCATAACGGGCTTGTGACCGTCAAAATTTCGCGCCCAAATGTTGAGCGTCAAGCAATCTTCACCTTGCGGCAAAAGCGATGCGGGCTCGACGGGATCGCGGTCTTGAATCGGAGAGAGTCCGAATTTTTTTGCGTCGAAGATTTTATCGGTCGGAGGCAATTTTTCCGGAGCACGCCAACGCAAATTTTCGACGGGCGGTTTAGCGTAGGGAATGCCCAGCCAAGTTTTAACGCCTTTGCTGATGAAACCGTTGAATGTGCCGTAGCGCGTCTTTGCGGTGCAGATTTTATTTGCGGCGGCGAAATTGTCATCGAAAAAATTTGTCGCGGCAAATGCCAAAGCCGTCATCGAAGTCATTTTTATAAAGTCTCTGCGTGAAATTTTTTTGTTGAACAAATTACATCTTCCCTTCCTAAATTCTGTGCAAAGTTTAAATCGAAACCGCTCAAAAGTCTACGCGGCGACGAAAATTTTTCGCGGTTGAAAACTGCGCGGGCGTATGTTAGATTAACGAGTAACAAAAATTTTTTGGAGACGTATTATGTTTGACGAGCTGAAAAAATTTTGGCAACGCGAACTTGACGAGATTAAACAGAATAAATTGCGCGTCGCGGCAATGATTGCCGTCGCAGTATTCGCGATAATTTTTGATGACAGCTCTCGCGGCGAAGAAATTGACCTAAGCACGCCGATTGCCGAAGCTCCGCCTGTCACGAATGATTTGCCCGTCAAAGTCTTGAACGTCGAAAAAAATTCCGACGGCGTTAAAATTGTACCGGGTGCAAATCCCGACGCGTTAATCGTTGCAGATCCGTTCGCCGGACGAAAAAAATTGGAGCCGCCGCCAAAAGTCGTCGCACCGATTGAAAACATTCCGCCGATTGAAATTCCGCCGCAACCGACCATTGCGCCGCAACAAAACGTTCAACCTAAACCGCGCGAAAAAATTTTCCTCACGGGCACGGCGATTAGCGGCAACGTCAAAACGGCAATGATTCTTCGCGACAAGGAAACGCTCTTCTTGACAATCGGCGATGAAATTGACGGACGACGAATCGTTGATATCACGACCGACGCCGTGACTTTCGACGACGGAGAAATTTTGACAATCAGAAATTAATTTTTCTCACGGGCACGGCGATTAGCGGCAACGTCAAAACGGCAATGATTCTTCGCGACAAGGAAACGCTCTTTTTGACAATCGGCGATGAAATTGACGGACGACGAATTGTTGATATCACGACCGACGCCGTGACTTTCGACGACGGAGAAATTTTGACAATCAGAAATTAATTTTCCTCACGGGCACGGCGATTAGCGGCAACGTCAAAACGGCAATGATTCTTCGCGACAAGGAAACGCTCTTCTTGACAATCGGCGATGAAATTTTAGGACGACGAATTGTTGATATCACGACCGACGCCGTGACTTTCGACGACGGAGAATTTTTGACGATTAGAAATTGAATTGGAGGTTTGACCATGAACATTTTCAAGACTGTGCTTTTAATGGCGATGCTGACGGGCTTGATGGTTGCGATTGGCGGAGCGATTGGCGATTCAACCGGCGCGATGATTATGCTCGTGATTGCTATCGGCATGAATTTTGCAAGCTATTGGTTCAGCGATTCGATTGTTCTCAAAAGTTACGACGCCCGCGAAGTTTCCGAGTCCGACGCGCCGCAAATTTACAGCATTGTCAAGACGTTGGCTAAGAATGCCGAATTGCCGATGCCTCGCGTTTATGTCATTGATACCGACGTTCCGAATGCCTTCGCGACCGGCAGAAATCCTGAACATGCAGCTGTTGCTGTCACGACCGGCTTAATGAAAGTTCTCGACTACAACGAAATTTCCGGCGTCTTGGGTCACGAATTGGCGCACGTCAAACACCGCGATATTTTAATCGGGACGATTGCCGCGTCAATGGCGGGTGTAATTTCTCTCGTCGCCGACATTGTTCAATGGGGCGCGATTTTCGGCACGCGTTCCGACGACGACAACGGCGGGATTATCGGCTTTCTCGCGACGGTGATTGTTGCGCCGATTGCTGCCATGCTGATTCAACTGGCGGTCTCTCGTTCGCGCGAATATGACGCTGATAAAACGGGCGGAGAAATTTGCGGCAACCCGATGTATCTTGCCGATGCGCTTGAAAAAATTGAATATTACGCTCAACATTCCGCGCCGATGTCTCAAGCCGGGACTGCTACTGCGCACATGTTCATCATCAATCCGTTGGAGAACTCGAAAAAAGCTTTGAAGAATTTATTTTCGACGCACCCTGACACTTCCGACAGAATTGCACATTTGCGCGAACAGGCTCGCGATATGCATTTGCTCCGTTGAAAAATTTTGCGCAATAAAAAACAGAACCCGAAGGTTCCGCAGAGAATTTTTCATTTCGTGATTGAATGTCACCCGCGCAGATAGTTTAACATCGATTCGAGCACGAGCTGTTTTGAGAGCTTGGCGAACGTAACTTGCACTGATAAACTCGACGCAGAAAAATTTTCATCTCGTGATTGAATGTCGTTTGCGAAGATAGCTTAACGTCGATTCGGGCACGAGATTTTTTATTTTGCCAAAGTCGCCGCGTTTTAGAGCCTCTCGAACAATGCTTGTACTGATAAACTCGACGCAGAAAAATTTTCATCTCGTGATTGAATGTCGTTTGCGAAGATAGCTTAACGTCGATTCGGGCACGAGATTTTTTATTTTGTCAAAGTCGCCGCGTTTTAGAGCCTCACGGACACTGCTTGCGCTGATGACCTCGTCGTCAAAAGCTTTGCGCGGAATTTCATGAAACTCAATCCCATATCGCGGCAAAATTTTTTTCATCGTCTCGTTATATTGGCGCGTGACGTTGTCTTTAGGTTCCTCGCCCGCAAATCGAACGGTGATTCCCAAAGTCGGCGCGATCTCCTGTCCGAAAATTTCAACGTCCTCGCTCGAATCAACGGTTACGTCCTGCAACGACGCCTTGTTAAAGTAGCCGCTGAAAGTTTGTTGCGAAATGATGAACTTGCCGCTCGGAATGACTTCGACGTTCGGAAAATCTTTGACGCCCTGCTTGACCAATTCAAATCTGTCGGCAAAGGGAAATTCGCTCCGATCCTCTTCCACGACAAAAATATACAGCTTGACGACTTTTGCCGCCGCATATTCGACAAGATAGCGATGACCGAGCGTGAACGGATTGCAATTCATGACGATTGCTCCGATTGGAATTTTCCGCGCCCGCAAAGTATGTTTGTATTGCTCCAGCTCCGCGTTGACGAAATTTTTTACGCCGCCTGCTTCGAATTGCGGAGGTATACCATATCTGTGATATATTGGGGGGGGCAGGATAATTTATGCATACTTCGCGGAAGAAATTGTTCTCCGTCAAGAAGGCAAAAAACTTTTCCGCTAATATTTTGTAGCCGAGTTCGCTTACGTGATCCCTAAAACAAAAAATTTTTTTATAGTCAACCGGTGGATTAAAAGCATCAGACAAATCTAAGAATGGAAGAGATTTTACCGCTAAATGATTATACCAGAAAAAAATTATATCGCCGGGCGCAGGCTGAAGTTTGTTGAGGTTGTAAAAAATATCTTGATAGCGAGTGAAATAACGCTGACTCTCGTTTTCGACGCGATAAGGCAAATTGTTTTCGTTCAACATTTTTTGCAAGTAACTTTCAATCGTCTTATCGAACGGCGCATTGATACCATAATCATGACACGAGCCAAAGAAAAAAATCCTGTTTACGAAATTTTCCGGTTGATAGGCAGTAACACGTTTCCCATCATGAATTCGTTGCAAAGAAATTTCATCGGTGTCTTTTTGTAAGGTTGAGCCGTCAAAGTTTGTTATTACTTCAGGAGATTCTAAAATTTCGAGTACTTCTTGATTCGTGTAACCAAATTTATCGAGAGGAGTTTTAACGTTACCGCTTTTGTTTTTGAGAAGTCTTTTTTTCACGGAAATATGCGACTTAAGCTGTTTATTAAAGCCTGCGGCATCTTTATATCTTTTAATCAATACATGGCTTGTCTGAATCAATTTCACTTGCGGATAACGTTGCAAAAAATTTAACAAAGGAATTTCAGTGTAGGTTTTGCGAATAAAATATCTTGTAAGCGTGTCGAGGGGAATTATTTTATCTGATGAAAAATCATTTTTAGAAAGAGTGAGTAAAATAATTGCGTCGTATTCGTCAGGGTTTATCTCGGAAATATTTTCACATTTTAATTTTGGAGCGATAGCATGAACAGCAAAGTTTAACTTAACAGTCGGTATATCGAAAACACTGAATTTTGCCGGCATTCTTTTATCATAGTGGAATTGAATATGAATCTCCCAAGCAAAAGCCAAAAATTTTTCTTCTGTAACGAAGAGCGGCTTTTTTATATCGTTGTCAATGCAATATTGCGGCAAGGTGTAGCCTGCCGTGAAACAGTCGCGCATTTTAATTACATATGTTAAATCTTTATCCAATGCGATAACCTCCTCACAGGAGCGCGTATTTCATGATGAACAGCAACGTCAAGATATACATCAGCGGCGTAACGATTTTGCTTTTGCCCGTGCCGACGTGCAACAACGTGTAGCTTATGACGCCGAAGCAAATGCCTTCCGAGATTGAATACATGAACGCCATCGAGAAAATTGTTATGTAAGCGGGAACAGCCGTCAAAACGTCGTCCGTCCAACTGATTTTGGCGACTTGTTGCATCATCAGGAAGCCGACGATTATCAGCGCGGGAGCCGTCGCGAAGGCGGGAATTGCCAAAAATATCGGCGAGAAAAATAATGCCGCCAAAAATAATGCGCCTGCCGTTAATGCCGTCAAGCCTGTTTTGCCGCCTTCAGCAATGCCTGCCGACGATTCGACAAACGTTGTAACCGTTGACGTGCCCAAAAGTGAGCCTGCCGTCGTGCCGATTGCGTCCGTCAATAAAACTTGCTTGACTTTCGGAAGCTTGCCGTCAGAGTCGAGGAGATTTGCCTTTGACGCGCAACCGATGACCGTGCCGATTGTGTCGAATAAGTCGACGAACAGGAACGCCATCAACACCGAGAAAAATTCAAACGACATCACCGAGCTGAAGTCGACTTGCATAAACGTTGGAGAGAGTGGCGCCGGCATTGACACGATGCCCGACGGAAATAAGCTGAAGAAACCTTTTTCGGGATTCGGAACGTAGAGCCCGACTGCTTGACAGATCATGCCTAAAGCCCACGTCGCGACTATTCCGAACAGCACGGAGCCTTTGACGTTTTTTATCAGCAGGAACGCCGTTATCAGCAGACCGATTAACGCGAGTAAAACTGTTATGCCTTCCGATTGGAACATGCCGCTTTCAACGGAGCCTTTGAACGAATACAGCGTGACGAGCGTCGGCCCGGCAACAACGATGTGCGCGTTCTGCAGACCGATGAAACTTATGAACAGTCCGATACCGACGGAGACAGCGATTTTCAGCGACGGAGGTATTGCATTGAAAATTGCCTCTCGAATGTTGACGAGCGATAAGAAAATAAAAATTAGACCTTCGACGAAAATAGCCGCCAATGCCTGTTGCCACGTGTAGCCCATGCCGATAACGACCGTGTAAGCAAAGTAAGCGTTGAGACCCATGCCCGCCGATAATACGAAAGGCATATTCGCCAGCAGTGCCATACAAAACGTTGCGAACGCAGAGGCGAGAGCCGTTGCCGTGAAAATTGCGCCCGTGTCCATTCCCGACGCGCCGAGAATTATCGGGTTGACGGCGAGAATGTAAGCCATTGTCATGAACGTCGTAATGCCCGCCATAATTTCTGTTTTAACGTCGGTGCCGCGTGCTCTCAGCTCAAAAAATTTTTCCATAGAGTGCCCCTTTCTAATTAAAGTTTTTCGACGCGGTGATTTTACACGAAAAGCAGGAACTAGTAAATAGAAACCGTGAACGAGTAGGGAAATAACACAGGGATATTTTAACGTTAACTGCCCGGTTTCTATGAAATCAGAACGTTATCCAGACAATTTCCGCCTTGTCGACAAGAGCGGGCGTCAACTCGTCAAGATTCTCTATCGCGTCGAAATGCCACTGATTTTTTTCGTCGCGGTGAAAGGCAAGCTTGAATGTCAAATGACCGATGAATCGTCCGCGCAGAGAATTATCGCCTTGCACGTCCAACACGACGGTCGCGCGATTATTTTTGACGCGAGTTTCTTTGACGGTGACGTTCGTTGCCTGCCGAATCAATTCAAACTCATTGGCAACGTAAGCGGCGGGATTGTCTTGCGGATTTTCGGGAGCGGGCATTTTGGCAAAATAAGCCGCTTTCACTCCGTCGAGGAATTTCAAATGCAAGTCCTTATGTTTGGCGTTGTAAGTCGTCAAAAATTCCGCGCTGTGTTGAAAGTACGGATCGTCGGGATATTTCGCCTTGTAAGCGTCGTAATTTTTTGCAAGTTCAACGGTCGCGGCGTCGTATGTCGCGGAAAAAAATTCGTCCATATTCACGCGTTCGGAGAGTTTAGCAACGTTTCTCTCTGCGAGCGCGATTTTTATTTCGTTAAGAGCGACTTCGGGCGAATCGTTTTGTCCGCAAGCCGTAAAAAAAATTGCCGCCGACAAAATCAGCAGCACGAAAAATTTTCTCATGCAATCACCTTAGTTCGGTCAAAAATTCTTCAAAGGGCAAGCCGAAATTCCACGGCAAATCGAGTTTTTCGGCGTGAGCAATGCATTTGGCGACAAAATCAGCAGCTTTGCGTGTCGAATCAGTCAAAGTTTCACCGTTGAGCCAACTTGCCGCTGCTACTGCAAAAAATGCATCGCCCGTGCCCGAACGATCGCCGCCGAGTTTTTTCGACGTGACCAGATTAATTTGCCCGTTGTCGAAGATAAAATTTGTGATGTTTGAATCGTCGTCGAAGTCGAGCGTTATGCCCGTGATGATGACGCGCCCGCCGCGAGTTTTCGCCGCAATGTTCGCCGCCATAGTCGCAAGCTCCGAATCGGAAATTTTTTCGCGATAAGGCGTGCCCAAAAGTTCACAAGCCTCGGTCAAATTCGGCGTGACAAGGTCTGCGAATTCCAACAGCTCGCGCATACGTCGGCACATTTCTTTTGTATAGGACGCGTAAATTTTGCCGTGGTCGCCCATGACGGGATCGATTATCACGACGGCGGGAAAATTTTTTATCACGCGGCGGACAATTTCAATCTGCGCGGCGGAACCTAAAAATCCGGTTGCAATGGCGTCGAAGGTCAGCGAATTTTTCTGCCAGCTGTCAACGTAAAAATTCATGCGGTCGGTAAAATCGTCCATGAAATAATTTTTAAAGCCCGTGTGAACCGATAACAACGCAGTCGGCAACGGACAAACTTGAATTTTCAGCGCACTGATTATCGGCAATTCGACGGTCACTGAACAGCGTCCGAAGCCCGTCACGTCGTTAATCAGCGCGATTTTTTTCTGTCTAATCATCGTCTCTCCAATAAAATTTTTTTCGCAACGTCCTCGAATTCTCCGCGACCGTAATTGACGAACGGCACGATTGAAATTCCGCCGCGAGCATTGAAAATTCCTTCGACCTCAAGATAGCGCGGTTGCAAAAGTTTAATCAAGTCGTCGGCTATCGTGTTGACAACGTCCTCGTGAAAAGTTCCGTGGTTTCTAAAACTCGTCAGATAAAGTTTGAGGCTTTTGCTCTCGACCAAAAATTTATCGGGCACGTAGCGAATTTTAATCGTGGCGTAATCGGGCTGATGAGTTATCGGGCAAAGGCAAGTGAATTCGTCGCTCGTCAACGTCACGAAATAATTTCTGTCGACGTTACGATTTTCAATCGCCTCCAAAAATTCGGGCGCGTAGTCGTATTTGTAAGCGGTAATTTTCCCTAAGCTTTTGAGTTCCATAAAATCTCCTTAACCAATTCGTCTGCCGTCAACAATTTGCGCGTCGGAAAGTCTTTGCAAAACGTCAGAGAGTTTGTAAATTGCGTCCGCGTCAACCGTTTGCAGTCCGCGCAATTTCAACGCAACTTTCATCGGCGGATTATCTAGCGTGAGCATTTCGCGATTGACAATCTGCGCGGCTGAAGGATAGACGAGACTCAAGCGAGCGTATTCGTTGCTGTCGGAGCCGCGAAATTTTTTGATAACAATCTTTGAGCCAATCGGAACGCGCCATTCAAACGTGCCGGGCAAAACGTAATCTTCAACGCCGAGAGCCGTCAAGACGTTTGAAAGATTTGAATCGTGTCCGCAAATGAAACTGAACTTTCGACCGGGCGTGTTGAGTTCGTCGGAGATAACGGCGAGCATCGGGCTTGCGAAAACTTTTGCGGTAAGCGGATGATTGAAGTTGTCGTTAACCGTCAAGGAAGCAACTTTCGCAACGTCGCGCATTTCCGAATCGCTGTAAGAAATTTTTCCGTTGTAATAATCCATGAGCAAAGCGTCGGCGGCAAGATTAATTGTTTTCGCGGAGCCTTGAAGTTTCCATTCGGCTGCCTCGTTGCCAAGTTTCATCTGATAAAAATCGTCGGGATTGAATTTTTCGCCGCTGAGACGTTCGACGGTTGCAATTTCTTTGCGCACGCTGTTAAGTAATTTTTTGCTGTCGAGTTCGGCGGAAATTTTTTTCACAAGCGCGGGATCCGCCGGCGATAAAAACACGCGGTCTTTTTGTCCCAACGCGCGGTGATATTCAATCGGGATGTTGGCGATTGGAAATGCTCCCGCCGAAAAATATTTTGCCGTGGCGATTGTCCGCTGATAAGAATTTGCGTAGAAACGAACTTCGCCGACGGAAGGTTGAGCGTTTTTCGGGAAGAGACCTTGCGCCCTTAACCGCGCCTCAAAATATTGTCCCATCAACGTTTCCATTTCTCCGCCGCGCAATGTCAAAAGTCCTCTGTCATCTCCCGCCTTGAGTGAATTGCGCAAATTGTGACGACTGACCACGACGACTTGTTCCAGTTGATAATCCATTGCGTGCGCGACGGATAAAAACGTTATCGCGACGACGAAGACAATCAACAGCGAGAAAAATTTTTTCATGTGAATCACTCCTTACAAACCTAAATTCGGGACGGCGTTCAATGTTGAATCGGCAAAAATTTTTTCGAGCGACTGATAGTAGCCGCGACAAGCAATCATCGCCGCGTTGTCGGTACAGAGAATTTTCGACGGGTAGAAAAATTTCAGTCCGCGACGTTGACAAGCTTCACGCAAAGTTTTTTCGAGCGACGAATTAGCTGCGACGCCGCCTGCCAAAACAATTTTGTCCAGCTTGAATTTTTCAGCCGCCGCCAAAGTTTTTTCCGCCAACGTGTCGACGACGGTCTTTTGAAAACTCGCCGCAACGTCAGCAGAATTAATCGATTCGCCTTTCATCTGCGCGGTGTTGAGAAAATTTAAAACCGCCGACTTCAAGCCGCTGAAACTGAAATCGTAGCCGTCAACTTTCGGGCGCGGAAAGTCAATCGCAGTCGAATTGCCGAGTTTTGCAAGCTTGTCAATTTCCGGGCCGCCGGGATATGGCAAGCCCATAACTCGCGCGATTTTGTCGAAAGCTTCTCCTGCAGCGTCGTCGCGTGATTGTCCGAGCAACTCGAATCGATTGTAGCCGAGCATTTTAATCAACGCAGTGTGTCCTCCCGAAACGACCAGCGATAAAAATGGCGGCTCCAATTTAGGTGCGCTGATGAAGTTCGCGAAAATGTGCCCTTCCAAATGATTGACGGCGACGAGCGGAATTTTCAGCGCGTATGCCAAAGATTTTGCCGCAGACAAACCGACGAGCAATGCGCCCGCCAAGCCCGGTCCGAATGTCACGGCGATTTGATTAATGTCGCGCAGATTGACGTCCGCCTTTGTCAATGCCTCGTCGATAACCGGCATGATGTTGACAATGTGTTTTCGCGAAGCAATTTCCGGCACGACGCCGCCGAATTTTTGATGCAACAGAATTTGCGTTGAAATGACGTTTGACAAAAGTTCACGTCCGCCGCGCAGAACTGCCGCCGCAGTTTCGTCGCAACTGGTTTCAATGCCGAGAGTTAAAATTTTTTCCATGAATGATTTTCCTTTTCTAGGTGACAGTCGAAAAAGTCACGCTGAACAGAGCTGACACCCGGCGCACAAGGATGTGCGCCGCTGCCGACCGCGTCGCGTGATGCGACGCCAGGCGGACTTACGCCCTTTCTTTTTGGCAACGTGACGTTGCATCCAACCGGTATACTTTAAAATCGCTTAACACTTTAAGGCGTCTATAACCCTTACTGTTCCCCCGCTTTTAAAGCGGGTCTTTGGGCGCAGCAAAGAAAAAGTAGAAGAAAAAAATTTAAAAGAAACTCCACGCCAAAAGCAATTTACCGACACGCCCTAATTGTCCGCCGAATCTCGTGCAACGGCTTTGCGAATAACGGAGGCTGAAACTTCAACTTCACTGTCTGTGACGGTCACACTTTCGGGCACGTCCAATTTCAGCGTCCCGTTGAAAACGCGTTGACCTGTCTGCACCGTGAAAGGCACCGTCTTTATCGTGATGATTGAATTTATCACGGACTCCGCACCGCTGATTTCAACTTGCGCAGGCTCGATTTTGATGTCGGTGAGTTCCCAACCGTCCATTGTGGAAATTTCCGCGACGACCGGCACAATCTTTTTCTTCAAGCCGCTTTCAATATCGACGGAAACGGTTATGACGCTGGGCACCACATGCACATTTTTCACGTTTACGCCGTTTTCGTCGACGGCATTCATCGGAATTTGCATCTCGAAACTTGAAGAATTGCCGGACAAATTCACCGTGCCATAAACTCTGGCGACACGTTCGACGTAACTTTTCGCGCCAATGAGCGTAACAAATTTCATTGACTTGGCAATTTCTTTAACCGCCGAATTCGGAGCGACACTGCCCGATGTTATCAACTCAATGGGAATTTGCCGTTCAATCAGCGGATCGAGCGTGACTGCGACGTTTGCCGGTCTAGTGCCAATCAATTCAAAACCTTGCGGCATCACGACTTGCGGAGTGATTTTATGTTCGCCCTCGCCCATGCCTTCCATGTCGGCATAGACACGAAAAGCATTGTCATTGTATTTGACAAAGTAGGAGCGCGGCGCACGAGTTTCAATCTGAACGGTCTGCACGTCGCACACGGGCACGAATTCATAAGCGGCATTTGAAATTACAAGCGGCACGGTGTAGGAGCCGTCAATTTCAGGGTCTTGATCTTCCATGACGAACACCCACATTGCAAACGCCACGAGCAATGCGAGAATTTTTTTCAGCATGTTGCGGCGGAAAAAGTCCAGTATTTGAATCATTTATCGCCCCTCCATCTGCCAAAAAATTTCCCGAAAAATTTATCTTCCTTGCGAACAAAGGCAGGACGAATTTTCGCGGCGAGTGTCTTGTCGTCAAAGCGGCGTGTCAAATGTCCGCCCTCGGCAACGGAAATTGTCCCGGTCTCTTCGCTCACGACAATAATCAACGCGTCGCACTGTTCGGAAAGTCCGATTGCCGCACGATGTCGCGTGCCCAATTCCGTTGAAAGTTCGTGATTCTCCGTAAGCGGCAGGACACATGCTGCAGAAATTAATCTGTTGCCGCGAATGATGGCTGCGCCGTCGTGCAAGGGCGTGTTGACGATGAAAACGTTTAGCAAAAATTCCGATGAAATGATTCCGTCTATGTGAATGCCGGTTACGCTGATATCGTTCAATTTCATTTCGCGTTCAATGACCATAAGCGCACCGGTTTTTGTCTGCGAAAGTTTCTTTGCGGTTTTAACAAGTTCGTCAACGACGGCTTCAGCTTCGCGTTTGTTCATCAATGAGCCGCTGTGACCGATGAATTTGCCTTGACCGATGTGTTCGAGTGCGCGGCGCAGTTCCGGTTGAAAGAGAATCGGCAATGCGATTAGCAACCAACCGGAAACTTTTTCTAAGAGCCACGTGATGACGTGCAGATTAATCCAGCCGCAAATTATCGTGAGCGTCCAAATTATCACGAGTCCTTTGACCAGAGTGATGGCGCGGGTGTCTTGAATCATTTGATAAGCTTTGTAGAGAATTATTGCGACGATGACGATGTCGATTATGTCAAGCACGGTTATCGTCGAGACAAGGTCGCTGACTTTGGCAGGGAACTCAAAATCTAAAGGCATAAGCACCACTCTCCTTGGTGAAAAGATTTTCCCGCAACAATATACTACAAAAATTTTTCAGATTCAATCACAGATTTTCAGCGGCGCGGACATCGACGGCTTTTTAATGGAAACTTAATCTTCAGCTTAGTTTTGTCTAGAGCGTGTTCACACTATGGAAAATAGAAAATAAAGCTGATAAAATGAAGTCATGAAAATCACACAAGAACAATATGAAAAGATAGAAAAATATCT
>CAJOHG010000009.1 GCA_905234395.1 uncultured Selenomonadaceae bacterium | reverse complement strand
GCCTCGTCCTGTCCGACGATGTATTTGTCCAATTCCGCGACAATCTCGCGCGGAGTTTGATCATTCAAGCCGAGTTCTTGTGAAACGTCTTTTTTCTTTCTTGCCATGAAATTTTTCCTCCATCAATTTAATTCTTCGACGACGATATTTTGATTCGTGAAGACGCAAATATCCGCAGCGATTGACAACGACTCTTTGGCAATTTCAGCAGCAGTCATATCAGTGTGCGCGACAAGTGCTCTTGCCGCCGCCAACGCGTAAAATCCGCCGGAGCCGATTGCCGCAACATCGCCGTCAGGTTCAATCACTTCGCCGTTGCCGGAAAGTAAAAGGATTGTATCTTTGTCCGCCACGAGCAATAAAGCTTCCAATCGACGCAAAATTTTATCGGTGCGCCAATCTTTTGCCAATGCGACTGCCGCGCGTTGAAGGTGACCGTGCGTTGATTCGAGTTTGCCTTCAAATTTTTCAAACAGCGTGAAGGCATCGGCGACAGAGCCTGCGAAGCCCGCGATAACTTTGTCGTGATAGAGTCGGCGAACTTTTTTTGCCGTCGACTTCATGACGGTTGAATTGCCGAACGTAACTTGCCCGTCGCCCGCAATGGCAACCTTATCGCCGCGTTTGACGGCTACTATCGTTGTAGAATGAAATTCCATTTATATCAACTCCTGTTCGTTACAAAAGCTGTTGATGTCGTTGAGTGCCCGCGCTGATAATTTTTCCTTGCGCAGATTTTTTTTAACGCGACCTTCGAGCGGTGGCAACAATCCGAACGTTATGTTCATCGGCTGAAAATTTTTCGTGACTGCCGTCGTGATGTAATTCGCCAATGCGCCGTGACAAGTCGTCGTCGGGAAGATTAACGGCTGTAAATTTTTTGCCAAACGCGCCGCATTAATGCCCGCTACAAGTCCCGATGCTGCCGATTCGACGTAACCTTCAACGCCCGTGATTTGTCCCGCGAAAAAAATTTTCGGCGAGCTTTTCAGTTGGAACGTCGGCGATAAAATTTTCGGCGAGTTGATGTAAGTGTTTCTGTGCATGACGCCGTAACGAACGAATTCCGCCGCCGCAAGTCCCGGTATCAATCGGAAAACGCGTCGTTGTTCGCTCCACGTCAAATGCGTTTGAAAGCCGACCAGATTGTAAAGCGTCGCCGAGCGATTGTCCTGCCGCAACTGAACGACTGCATACGGCGTTTGATTTGTGCGCGGATCAGTCAATCCGACCGGTTTCAAATTTCCGAAACGCATTGTATCTTCGCCGCGAGATGCCAACACTTCAACGGGCAAGCAACCTTCAAAAAAAATTTCCTGCTCGAAATCGTGCGGCTTAGTTTTTTCTGCGGCAATGAGTTCCGCGCGGAAAGTCAAATATTCGTCGCGAGTCATCGGGCAGTTGATGTAAGAATCATCGTCGCCTTTGCCGTAACGAGACGCCTTGAACGCAACGTTAAAATCAATCGAATCAACCGTGACAATCGGAGCCGCCGCGTCGTAAAAATAAAAATCGTCGCCGCCCGTGAGTCGTTTAATTTCGTCAGCAAGTGCGCCGTCCGTCAAAGGTCCGCTTGCGATAATCAACACGTCGTCGGAATTTATCAGCGCGTCAAGATTTGTGACCTCTTCCTCGACGAATTCGACAACACTTTTAACTTTTGACGTGACGAACCGCCCGAATTCTTCCCTGTCGACTGCCAACGCACCGCCTGCAGGAATTGCCGATTTGTCCGCCGCGAACATGATGACCGAATTCAGACGCCGCATTTCTTCTTTAAGGACGCCGACCGCATTTGAAAGACCTGCCGCGCGCAATGAATTGCTGCAGACGAGTTCCGCGAAGTTGCCGGTTTTATGCGCAGGAGTTTTTTTCGACGGACGCATTTCGTGCAAGACGACTTCGACGCCGCGCCGAGCGATTTGCCAAGCCGCTTCCGAGCCTGCAAGTCCCGCGCCGATGATGTGAACTCTACTCACTGCTTTGACTCCTTAGCTTTACGAGCCTTGCGAGCTTCCGCACGACGTTTGCTTTCCGCCAAAATTTTATTCATCGGGTGATTCTCTCGCGTCGGACAATTTTCATTGCCGCAATAAAGCATGGGCGCACGACCTTTGAATCGGTGCACAAACATTGTCGAGCCGCACGTCTTGCAAGTTATCGTTTGCGGTTCGTCCCACGTCACGAAGTCGCACGATTCACAACAATAATAAGTTCTGCCGCGATTGAGCGCACGTTTCGCCAAATGTTCGCCGCACTTCGGACAACGTTGCTTCAACTGCTCAAGAAAAGGTTTGGCGTTTTTGCATTCGGGATAGCCTGAACACGCAAGGAACGTGCCATAACGACCGTGCCGAATCAACATTTTGCGCCCGCATTTTTCGCAGACCTCGTCCGATTCGACGACAGGTTCACTTTGCGGTTTGGCGTCATCGCCGAGAGTCGCCATCGCTTCCGTGAACGCCGCAGAAAATTTTTTGCAGTAATTTTCAATGACGACGGACTTTTTGACGTTGCCGATTGAAACTTCGTGAACTTGCGCGGTGATCTCGTTGTAAGCAGTTGCGCTGAACACGTCATCAAAAAAACCGTCGAGAGCCTCAAGCACGCGTTGACCGAGCGAAGTGACTTTGTAAACGCCGTCTTCCGCCGCGATGTATTTGCGCTTAATCAAACTTGCAATGCCGACGGAATAAACATCAGCCCACGACACGCCGAGCTTGTCGAAAGCCGCCATCAAAGCCGCATCATTGGCAGTGCCGTTGAGTTTGAGCGTTGCAGGAGAATTTTTATCGGTGATGTGCGCGTGAATCAGATTGTAAAGCTTGAACTGATAATCCGTCAAGAATTCTTTCACGTCATCGGGATTGCGTCGTTCACTCGTCAAAAAAATTTCCGCGCCGTGCGGATACGTTATCAAGCCCGCGCAGTCTTTATCGAAAGAAATTCCTTCGTAGAGCTGATCGGCAATGAAACGCGTCCTGCCCGCCGAAAAGTTCAATTCGTTCAGCGCGAGTTCTTGCAACGTCGAGAGCGTCAAAGTTTTTTCAACGGTCAAATTTTCCTGCGCGGGAGTGTTGGCGATTAAACTCAACAACATTGCACGAAACCTGCCGACTTTGACGCCGCGCCAAATTTTCCGCTCAAGATATTCTCCGATGCGATGGCTTACGTATTTGTCAATGAGCTGCTTAGTTTGAAATGCGTCCGCCAAATCGTTGTCAATCGGGCGAGCCGTGTCGAACGACGACTTAAAATTTTCACGCGTCAATTCGTCGAGCAGAATTCGACATTTCGACAGCGGATTGATGCCGAAAATTTCGCAACACTGCCGCGCCAAAAATTCGCCTTTAGCGTCAGGATTTGTCGCGAGAAAAATTCTGCGTGCCTTCAAAGTTTCGCGCTTGAGTTCGGCGAGCAACTTACCTTTGCCGCGCACCGTGATATAATTCGGCTGATAATTCTGCGTGTCGTCCACGCCGATACGACTTTTGGGCAAATCCTTCAAGAAGCCGCCCGTTGTCAGCACCGAATACGTTCGCCCGACAAATTTTCTAATCGTCCGAGCCTTTTCGGGACTCTCAACGATTACCACCGACTTTAAAATTTTTTCTGCCACGTGTCTGTCCTCCAGTTTAGCGTTTGCGTTTATATCGACCGGCGTCCTCTTCGACGCAATTTTTCAGCTCAAGGTTAGTCATGATGCTTGGAAGTTCGCTCGGCGTGATGTCGTCAACTTGCATTAAAATTTCTTCGTCGGTGATGAATTTGTCGAGCGGTATGATTTCAAAAATTTTAGCCTCCGCGCCGTCAAGTTCAACAGTTTTTGCGGGCTTAGGTTGAATGCGCGGCGGTTTAGAATCAGCGGAAGATTTCGGCGTAAAAATTTCGGGCGTCGTCGCGGCAATGTCATATTCGTCCAAAATATCCTGCGCACTTTTAATCAGCGTGGCACCGTCGCGAATCAGCTCATGGCAACCGAAATTCATATCGTCGTAAATCTTGCCGGGGATTGCGAAAACGTCTCGTCCGAAGTCTCCTGCATAACCGCTTGTGATAAGTGCTCCGCTCTCCTTGCCGGCTTCAACGACGACAACTCCGCGACTGAGCCCGGCGATGATTCTGTTGCGGACGCGGAAGGTGCCTTGATTGGGCGGAAGTAGCGGAGGAAATTCGCTCATGACGACACCGAGTTCAACAATTTGCTCATAAAGTTTTCTGTTCTCAATCGGGTAGAGATGATTAATTCCGCAACCGAGCACTGCGACAGTTCTGCCCGATTTCAAAGCTCCGCGATGTGCAAATGAATCAATGCCGCGAGCCGCACCGCTTACGACAGTCAATCCCGCCGCCGCGAGCTGTTCACCGAGTTCCAACGCGACTGTTTGACCGTAAAGCGTATTGTGTCTTGAGCCGACAACGCCGATTCTTTGCGCCAGAGGTTGCAACTGCCCACGATAATAAAAGAACATTGGCGGCGTGTCAATTTCTTTTAACAGCGGCGGATAATCTTCGTCGACGATACAGCACAGATTAATTTTGTGTCGTTCGCAATAGCCGATTAAATTTTCGGGCGCATTGGGATGTTCACGGCGGAATTCGAGGAACGCTTCAAGAGATTTTTTTCTAATGCCGGACTTGCTTAGGTCGTAAGCGTCGGCTGACCACGCAACTTCAGCACTGCCGAAAAAATTCACAAGATGAGCGATACTCCTGTTGCCGAGACCGTCCGCGCCGCCCATTGCCGCCATAAAATATTTTTCCACAGCCATCGCTCCTTGCCGCTATCAGTTAGGAGTTTGGAATTTAACTCAACACTCCTAACTCCTAACTACATGAAAACACCTCCCTGACTGCGCTTTGTCGTGTAGGGAAGTGTTTTCGTTTTATTTGATTCGCCTCGTGAAATTTAGCCGATGAACTTTTTAAACGCAACGCAAGCATTGTGTCCGCCGAAGCCGAACGAATTTGAAATTGCCGCGTTGACGGTGCGAGACTGCGCAACGTTCGGGACGTAATTCAAATCCAAACCGTCGTCGGGCGTCTCATAATTGATTGTCGGGTGAACGATGTCATTTTCAATGGAAAGAACCGTCGCAACTGCCTCAATGCCTCCTGCCGCTCCGAGCATGTGACCTGTCATTGATTTTGTCGAAGAGACTGCCAATTTGTAAGCGTGTTCGCCGAAAAGAAGTTTAATCGCTTCGGTTTCGCTCTGGTCGTTGAAATGCGTTGATGTGCCGTGCGCGTTAACGTAGTCAATATTTTCCGGCTTAAGTCCCGCGTCGTCGAGAGCGAGTTTCATGCATTTGCATTGCGTCAAACCGCCGGGTGCAGGCGTCGTGATGTGATAAGCGTCGTCGTTTCTGCCGTAGCCGACAATTTCCGCGTAAATGTGTGCGCCGCGAGCTTGAGCGTGTTCGAGTTTTTCAAGGACGATAATTCCTGCGCCTTCGCCCATGACAAAGCCGCTGCGATTTTTATCAAACGGTCGGGACGCATGAGCAGGATCGTCGTTGTGGTCGGAGCAGAGAGCTTTCATTTGAGCAAAGCCCGCGACGCCTGCCGGAGAAATTGCCGCTTCGGTGCCGCCCGCGAACATCAAATCAACATCGCCGCGTTGAATCGCTCTGAACGCATCGCCGACAGCATTTGTGCCCGACGCGCACGCCGTCACGATACATTCGCAAGGCCCGTGAAGTTTGAAGGCAATGGCGATATTTCCCGCCGCCATATTTGCAATCATCATCGGAATAAAGAATGGGCTGATTCGCGAAGGACCTTTGGCGAAAAGTTTTTGATATTGATTGTGGAGCGTGTCCATGCCGCCAATTCCTGTGCCGACGAAAACTCCTGCGCGTTCGCCGTCAATTTTGTCAGTGTCAAGTTTTGCGTCGTCGAAGGCAAGTTTTGTCGCCGCCAGAGCAAATTGCGTGTAACGATCCATGCGCTTAATTTCTTTCTTGTCGATGAACTGCGCGGGCTCGAAGTCCAGCACTTCACCGGCGATTTGCGATGTGTAATCCGTCGCGTCAAACAGTGTGATTCGCCCGATGCCGTTAGTGCCGTTTATGAGCGCGTTCCAAAAATTTTCTTTGCCGATACCGATTGGCGAAACTGCGCCGAGTCCCGTGACCACAACTCTATTCTCTTGAATCAAATCTATCATCCTTCCTGATTAAAAACTAGTCCCTAGTCCCTAGTCCCTAAAAAAATTTTCCTTTCAAGCCGCGACTCGATTCGACGTAAAGCGCACGCACGCTGATGTCGACCGCCTGAACAATCATTCCCGTTGTGAATTCGACTGCCTCGCGAATTTTGCTCTGCGTCTGCTGAATCAACGTCGGGATGTGGTTGCCGTAGCTCAAGACGACTTCGCAAGAGATTGTCAAGCCGCGATCCTCGTCGCCTTTGCGCAAATGTTTGACCGTCACACTTTTCAACGTCTTGACGAATTCGCGAGTCTTGACGATTTTTTCAACGATTGACTGAATAACTTTGTCGTCGATGATTAATTTGCCGTAGTAGCTGAAAATCGGGCGGACGATTGATTTTTCGCCGAGCTTGCGTCTGCGAACGTTCGACTGCTTGAAAATCGACTGCAACGGGTTAATCAGATAGCCGGAGAAATGCGGCTTAAGTTCAATCGTCGGCACGGGAATTATATGTTTGCCTTCTTTAAGCCGATGAAATTGCGCCGTCTCTATCTCTGCGCGCGAGGCAATGTCTTCAATGCGAACGATCAGTTGTATTGACGGGAGCTTGAGCGTTTTGGCGATTTTGTGAACCATATTTTCAGACGTGCCGATAACCAAAATTCTGTGCGGCTGAATTTTTTGGATAGCCTCGCGGACTTCTTCGGCATGACCGGGCAAAACGAAAATTGCACGTCTGACCGCCATAAT
This sequence comes from uncultured Selenomonadaceae bacterium, assembly GCA_905234395.1. Lineage (GTDB taxonomy): Bacteria > Bacillota > Negativicutes > Selenomonadales > Selenomonadaceae > Quinella. Next base: position 45,695 of record CAJOHG010000009.1, on the reverse strand, counting down.
CTTGCTCTTTTCAGTCTTGGCAGATTCGCCCGCAATGATGTGTCCGTCTTTGATTAAAATTCCGTCGTCGATAATCGCGTCGGCTTTATGTTCGCGGGCAACCTGCAAAGCACGATGACTTTTGCCGGTGCCGCTCGGTCCCACCAATGCAATTACGTCCATGCGAAAACCTCCTCTGCCATCAGCTGAAAGATATTTTGCCATAAAGCCGTTGAAAATGCAATTTATCGGTGCGCTCTAGAAAAAACTTCTGCGACGTTGAGCGGCAAGACGACGTGCGGCGGCAGCTTGACCGTGCGATTTGTCCATTTTATAAACGTAAGCCATAACCTCGGCGATTGCTTTGTAAAGTTCGGGCGGAATTTCGCGGTCAATCTCAAGAGCCATCAACATATTGACAAGCGTCTTGTCTTGATAGACGGGCACGGAATGTTTCTGCGCAGTTTCTAAAATGTGTTCGGCAACGTGTCCGCGACCTTTGGCAATGACACGCGGAGCCATATCGCGTTCAGCTTCATATTTGAGAGCGACTGCTTTCCTTTGCGGCGCAAAATTCGTAGTCGAATTGCGTTCTTCACGTTCATCCATGTCCATCATCCCTGCCTAGTCAACTTTATTTTACTCGAAATACCAGCCGAAAATATTTTTTGTTTTGACTTTGAAACCGTCCAAAACATTGACGGGAATTTCAAATTTGACTTCCGCGCGTTCCTCGTCGGTCATTGAATTCAAATCGGCGTCAGTGTAATTGAAATAAATTTCGTCAAGCTCATATTTGCCGTCACGCAAAAGATAAACGGAAACGTATTCTTTCCAAGGATCAATCGTCCAATATTCTTTGACGCCGTTACGCTCGTAAACGTCCTTTTTAATTCCAACGTCGCGTTTCATTGTCGAGTTTGAAAAAATTTCGGCAACCATGTCGGGCACGCCGTGAAAAGTCTCGTCCTCGTTGTCGAAGACGATTTTATTGTTCGCCGCGCCGACGAAAATAAAATCCGGGCGAAGCAAATTGCCGTCGGGAAAGTGTACGTCCAAATTATCGGAAAATGCCGTGCCCAATCTGTTGATGAAAGCATAAGTTCCAATCGTGAACATTAACCGCCCGACAATTTTGCCGTGCCGTTTGAAAGGACTCGCCGCCATAAATTTTTCGCCTCCAATAATTTCGTAGTCGTCGCGAATGTCATAAGCCAACATTTCAATCGCCTCCTTGCTTGAAGAATACGCAAAATTTTTTCAGCTGTCAAGAATAACGGGCGTCTCAATATTTGCAACGCGACGGGACTTTTTATCGGCAAGAGACCACGATTTTTCCACGCCGAGCAGTTGATTTATCGCAAGGTCGGGAATGTTGACGCCTGCCGCCAAACACGACAGTTGCAAGCCGCCGGACATGCGCGGATTAATTTCAAGCAGATAAAGTTTGCCGCCGTCCATGCGAAATTGAATGTTAATCGGCACGTCGAATTTCATCAGCGACAAAATTTTTTCGGCGACGTTGATTATCGCGGCGTCGAATTTTATTTCGCTGTAGCGGTGATTCGTTTTGAAACGCGGAATGATTATGTTGCCCTGCGAGGTCGTGAGGCAATCGACGCTGACTTCCTGTCCGCTCAAATACGGCATCACAATCAACGGAATTTTGAAGTCGTAACGCGACAAAATTTTCTGCGCGGCGGCGAGAGTGACTTTCATGTTCGGCATATTGTGCAACGCGGAAATTTTTTCGATTGAATCGTCAATAACTCGGAACGTCAACGCGCCCTCGTCGGCAACAAGTTTGTAGCAAATGCGATTGTCGGAAGTCTTCAACGCGTTGTAAGCACGATTGAATTCGTCGAAGGTCGCGGCGATTTTGTAAGGCGGAATAATTTCGTCGAGACCGCCCGCCGTGATGAATTTGTAAGTCGCAACTTTGTCGTCAAGAATTTTTGTAAGCCGTCCGTCGCCTACGAGAACTTTCACGCCGCGCTGATTGAAGTCGTCGACACGCATTGCAATCGCCGTCAAATTTCTGCGCGGGATAAAAATGTCAACGTCGTGTTCGCGGCAGAAATTCAAGCAGAAGTCAACGTAATCGGCGTCGGAAATTTTTTCGGGCTCGCGGTGCCACTCGTCGCAAGCCAATTTGTAAACCGCGTAATCATTTTTATTCGAGCCGATGAAATAAAATTTGTCGGGATTGCCGTCGCGAATCAGATTGATCAAATGATACGCCGTGCTGAACCAATGATTGAACCATACGCGCTTTTGCAGTGCCATAAAAAAAATTCCTCCTTTAAAAATTTTCTCGCGTTGATATTCGACTTGCACGCCGCAAAACTTTCTTGTCAACGAAAAATTTTTCGATTAGAATTCGTCGGAGGTGACGTTATGACGAAGAAAAAAATTAAGTACGTCTGTCAAGAATGCGGCGCGGAGTCCGTCAAATGGCTCGGCAAATGTCCGACGTGCGGTCAATGGAATTCGCTCGTTGAAGAGGAAGTTTCCGAAGAAAAAAATTCTCATGCATTGACGACTGCCTTTGAGACGCCGCGCAGAATTGCCGAAGTTGACATTGAAGATTTGCCGCGATTCGCGACAGGCTCCGGCGAACTTGACAGAGTTTTGGGCGGCGGACTCATTCCCGGCTCAATAATTTTAATCGCGGGCGATCCCGGCGTCGGCAAGTCAAGTTTAACATTGGCTGTTTGCGCAAATGTTGCTCGCGGCGGAAAAAAAGTTCTCTACATCACCGGCGAGGAAAGTTCCCGACAAATTCGTATGCGTGCCGAAAGATTGAATGCTCTCGCCGATGAACTCTACATTTGCGCCGAAAATAATTTTGAGCGAATCACTCGCCACGTTGAAAAAATTCAGCCGGAACTTTTGATTGTCGATTCGATTCAGACGATTTACCGCTCCGAAATTGAAAGTGCACCCGGCAGCGTCTCTCAAGTGCGCGAATGCTCGGCGGGATTGATGCGGCTGTCGAAAAGTCGCGGCGTCACGACGTTTGTTATCGGGCACGTGACAAAGGACGGAACTTTAGCCGGGCCGAGAGTTCTTGAACACATCGTCGACACGGTTTTATTTTTTGAAGGCGAACGTAATGCGGACTTCCGAGTTTTGCGGGCGATAAAAAATCGATTCGGCGCGACGAGTGAAATCGGACTGTTTGAAATGCGCGACACGGGATTGATTGACGTGCCCGACGCGTCGAAATTATTTTTGCCCGAACGTGCCGACGACATTGGCAGCGTAATTGTTCCGACCGTCGAAGGCACACGTCCTTTGCTCGTCGAAATTCAAGCTCTCGTTGCTCCGACGCCGTTCATGCCGCCGCGCAGAACTTCAGACGCCGTTGACATCAAACGCATTCAACTTTTGCTCGCCGTATTGGAAAAACGACTGCATTTGAGTATCGGCGCGTGTGATGTTTACGTGAAAACTGCGGGCGGAATTAAAGTTGATGAACCCGCGACAGATTTGCCGATAACCGTTGCATTGGCGTCGAGTTTTGCGAATCGGAAACTTTTGCCGCAATGCGTGATTTTCGGCGAAGTCGGTTTGAGCGGTGAAGTTCGCGCGGTCAGCAAGGCTCGTCAACGTATCGACGAATCAATTCGCATGGGCTTTACGAACATTGTCCTGCCGAAAAAAAATTTCGCGGAATTGTCGAAGTCGCACATTGACAGAGCAAAATTCATGCCCGTCGAAAATTTACGTGACGCGCTGAAAATTTCTATGCCGCGCGATTAGGAGCTTTGCAATGGAAAAATTTTTGGCACCGATTGTTGCGGCGATGAGAAAATATTCGGCGGACAAAGTGATTCCGTTCCATACGCCGGGACACAAACAAGGTCGCGGAGCACATGAACTTTTGCGCGAATTTTTGACGGCGGAAGGCTTGCGGCAGGAAGTTTCGCTTATGGAAGAACTTGACGATTTGCACGAACCGCATTCCTGCATACGAGAGGCACAAAATTTGGCGGCAAGACTTTGGCACGCGGACGAATGTATTTTCATGGTCAACGGGACGACATCAGCAGTGCAGGCAATGATTTTCGGAACTTTAAAGCCCGGCGATTTGGTCATGATTCCGCGAAATGCTCATCGTTCGGTTATCGCGGGATTGATTTTGTCGGGAGCAGTTCCGATTTTTTTGCCCGTCGAATTTGACGCCGAACTTTGCTTGCCGCTGAATGTGACCGTCGAAACGATTGAACGCGCAATAAAAAAATTTCCGTCGGCAAAAGCAGTGCTGCTCGTCACGCCAAATTATTACGGCATCGCGGCGGACGTTGAAAAAATTTCGCGACTTGTTCACGCGGCGGGAATGTTGCTTTTAATCGACGAGGCTCACGGAGCACATTTGACTTTCTGCGACAAATTGCCACAATCAGCGATTGAATCGGGCGCAGATTTGGCGGCTCAATCGACGCACAAAATTTTGGGCTCGTTGACGCAAACGTCAATGCTCATGTTGGGCTCAAGTGTCAACGCTCAACGTGTCAAGCGTGCGGCAAGTTTGTTGCAGACGACAAGCCCGAATCAACTGCTGTTGGCGTCGTTGGACATCGCGCGGTTGCAAATGGAACTTGACGGTCGCGAATTGATTCAATCGGCGGTGGAGCTGTCGAAAATTTTGCGGGCGGCAATAAAAAATCTGCGCGGACTTCGGACGTTCGACGCAGTGAAAAATTTTTCGCTTGACGTGACAAAAGTAACAGTCAACGTGCAAGATTTGGGCTTGACGGGTCAAGAGGCGGAAGAAATTTTGCGGCGGGAATTGCACGTTCAATGCGAGCTGTCGGACGCGGCGAATTTGCTGTTTCTGATAACGTTCGCCGACGACGCAGAGACAATCGCCAAACTTATCGACGCGATGAAACATTTGCCGCAACGTCCGCTGAAAAAATTTCTGCCGCCAATCGTTTCGAGTGAAATTTCTGCCGCGATGCTCTCGCCGCGTGAAACATTTTATGCACTAACGGAAGTCGTCAAGTTGCGCAAAGCAGTCGGAAGAATTTGCGCAGAAGAGATAACTTTCTATCCGCCTGGAATTCCGCTGATTATGCCCGGCGAAAAAATTTCGGACGCGATTGTCGAGTTGATTCAACGCGAAAAAATTTCAGGCGGACGAGTTATCGGAGCGGTTGATTCGACGTTGACGACGATTAAAGTTGTGCGCTGATGATTCCTTTGCGGACGCCCGCGCTGTAAATTTCAAATCTGCCGCCGAAATGTCCGATGCGATTGTCAAGTTGATTTAACGCGAAAAAATTTCAGGCGGACGAGTTGTCGGAGCGGTTGATTCGACATTGACGACGATTAAAGTTGTGCGCTGATGATTCCTTTGCGGACGCCCGCGCTGTAAATTTCAAATCTGCCGCCGAAATTTCTTAAAGTCAACGGTTCGCCCGCCGTGATGAAATTTTTGAACTTGAGCTTGATTGATCGACACGCCGCAAAGTCCGCGCAGGTCAACAACGTTTCCATAAGCAAAAGTCCCGGCACAATCGGCGGATTGAGCTTGTGAATCTTATTAGCGTCACCGACTGCGTCCGCGAACTCGAAGACTTCCGACGCCGTGAATACCCGCCAAATTTTTTCCGACGATTGAATTCGACTGCCGACTGCCGCAGTTATCGTCGAACGCGGACGAATAAGCTTGACGGTTAATTCCGCCTCTGAAGTGGTCGCCCGCACGATTGCCATTGCCGAATGAATTTTTACGACTTGTGCGCCCGAAGTGAACGTTCCGCGACAAAATTCAGCTTCCGCCAAAACGCAGTCAACGAACTCTGTGAACGCCGCCAATTTCCTTGCAAGGTCTCTTATCATTTGAGTTGCCCGCTTTCCAAAAAAAACGCCCGCCGACTTCGACGAGCATTTTTTGTTTCCGTCATCGCTTGATGAAACTTTTGCTTTAGAACATCATGTTGAGAAGGCTGCCGACGTTTTGAAGTGCGCTCATGTTGCGATAAGCACTGCCCGTGTAAATCGCGGCAGTTTCAAGTTGACTGCCCAACATTTTTTCGGCGGTCGGGAAAAGTTTATCGGCTTGACTGTTTGCGAAACTGATGTGATCTTCAGCTTTGCCCGCAAGTCCGTCTTTGCCCAAAATGCTTGAAACTTTGTCGGGATCGTTGACAATGGCATTTGCAAGTTTTTCCTCGTTGATGGTCAATGAGCCGTCGCTGTTAGCCGTCAAGCCGATTGAAGACAAATTTCTGTTGTAAGTCGTGTCGCCGAAAGTCGTTGCCATTTGTTCGATACGTTTGGACACGGAAGAATATTCGCCGAAAAATTTCACCGTGCCGTTGTAATCTTCAACAAAACCTTTAACGGTGTCGAGAGCCGCCTGCAAATCTTTGCTGTAAGTCGTCGTCGTGGTAGTGACGCCTTTGTCGTCGGTTGAAGTCGTGTTGGTTATCGCGCCTTCACTTTCGACTTTGAAATTGTAGCCTTTGAGTTTGTCGGCAGAGGCGGACAACGTTTCCATATTATCCTTGAATTCGGAGTTGAACGCGTTCTTGGCGTCGTCGTAGCTGGCAAGCACGGCTTTGAGATTGGTGTTAATTTCCGTCAAGCCCGCGAGTGAAGTTTGCGCGTTGGATTGATAGGAACTGTAACCGCTCCAGAGTTTGGCAATCGAATCCTGCTTATCATTGTTCGCGCCGAAAAGGTAGTTCGTGTTGTAAAGTGCGCTGCCCAATGGATTGATGTTTGCCATTTTAATCACCTTCCTTGAAATTTGATTCTACAATATTTATCGGCGGCTTGCAAGAAATTTTTAGGGGCGTTGCAGAAATTATCAAATACCTGCTATAATCGGCGGTAAAGAATTTATCGGCGGAGGTAATCGCAATGAGTTGGAAAAAATTTTTGGCGATAATCGTCTTGTTGATGGCGGTTACGTTTTCTGCAAACGCGGCATCGGACGAATCTGCCAATGCCAAATTGATAAAGATTGAAACTGACACTTACGGCGGCGAACAGAGCGGCGCACTTCTCGACAGAATCAGTCGCCTTGAAAAAGACTTCAGCGGCAGGAACATGAACGGCAACATGAACGCACGCATTGAAGCGATTTACGACATCCTTTACAACAACGACGCCGCGCCGAGCATTCTTGCCAAAATCAACGCGCTGGAGTGGAATGCCAATCGCGAAATTGCAAGCGGCGGCATCAAAACTCGACTCTCTGCGCTGGAGAATCAAATCATCGGACAACCGACGGCGGGCACTTTCAACGAGAGAATTCGCGCACTTGCCAAAGCCTCTTACGGTCAAGAAATTCTGCCGATAGCGCAAGTTCAAATTCCCGAAAATGCGTTGGTTAAAGTTGAGACAATCATTCCCGTCAGCTCAAAGGCAATGCTTGAAGGCGACACAATTCCCGTCCGCGTCGTCGAAGATGTTTTTATCGACGGATGCCTTGTCTTCGCGAAAGGTTTGCCCGGTGAAGGCACAATCACCAGAGTCGTTCGCGCGAAAAATATTTTCAGCAACGGCAAAATCGAAACGGATTTTCACACGCTCAAGACCATTGACGGGCAACAAGTTCAAACTTTTGTCGGCATTGAGGCGCAAGATGAAATGGAAGTCAACGAAATGGCTCGCGGACTTAGTCTCATCGGCAAAACTTTTTCAGGCAAAAACAAAGACATTGAGCAAGTTTTCATTCGCGGAAAAAATATCGACCTGCCTGCGGGCGTGGAGCTTTATGTTCAAGTTAAAGTTCCGATTGTCGTTTATGGCGTGCGCGAGGACGGCGAAGGCGGTATTTCTCTTGAAGAGATGACCGCTCAACCCGAAGAAGTTGATACGCCCGCTGATAAAACCGTTGAGCCGACTGCCGACGCGGATAAAAAGCTTGACGTTCAAGACGGAGAAATTATTGAGATAATCGACGAGGATTGACGGATGAAAAAAATTTGGAGCGTCTTGCCGCTTGCCGCCGCATTATGTTTAACATCGACGGCTGAAGCTGTTTACGAGGCGAAATCGGACACGGGCACGGAATTTTTTAATTATGTGGAGAATCGACGGCGCGAAGCTCGCGACCAGGAATTGACCGAAGAACAAGAGAAATTGCTTGCCGACATTGCCGAAGCCAAGGAACGTCTGCCGCACGAACCTAAGGTCGGCGAACCTACTCCCGTTGCATTTGAAGGCGATGATTTGGTTTATTATTCCGGCAGCGGCGAATTCATTGCCACGGGCAAAGTCGACATTCTTCAGCTTGAAGGCTATCGTTTTCAGAGCGAAGAGGCTACCGGCAACCTTAAAGAGCAAGTCGTTCGAGTGGAAGATAAAGCGCACGTCCTGCAGTTGACGCAAGGAGCACCGCGTGTCACTCTTGACGGCTACAAGACCGTTTACAACTACGGCACGAAAACCGGTACCATGGGCGAGGCAAGCGGTAAAGCAGGCGAATATTATTTGACTGGCAAACGTTTTGAGTTTTATCCCGATCACATCGTCGTTTATAACGGCACGCAGACCAAATGCAGCGCGAAGAGTCCCGACTATCATTTGAGCGCGGAACGCATGGAAATTTGGCCCGAACAGGTCATCAAAATGTACAACGTCAAATTTTGGATTAAAGGCAAAGTCGTCGGCTCAAAATCTTATGAAGAGAGCAAGCTCGGCGAGAAAGGCGAAAATTATTTTCCGCGCGTCGGATACAATTCAGACCACGGCGTTTACGTTCGCGACAACTTTGAAATTTCTTTGGCACCGCATTTTGATTTGAACATCGGCGCACACATCGAAACCAAAAAAGGCGTTCGCAGCAATGCCGAAGTCGTTTACGGCAACCGAAATTTTTACGGCGTGCTTAAATACGGTTTTTACGACGACAGCGACGCGCGTTGGATTCAAAAGGAGCCGTCCTTTGAAATCGGTTACGGGCATCACATTGACGGCTTGCCGATTGGTTACAGTTTTCGCGCCGAACTCGGTCATTGGCGGCAAAATTCCGTCACAAGCACTCATCACGAATACGAACTTAACTTGAGCCACGACCCGATTGTCATTGACAATAAATATCTGCTTTTCCTGAGCACCGGCTACAAAATCACGCAGGACGACGCCAAAAACGTCAAGCACGGCAATACGACTGTGCGCGGTATGCATTACAACATCTTGCTCGGACGCGAATTCAACCCGCGAACTGCTGCTTACGTCGGCTACTCTTACAACAAGAATAACTCGAAAAATTCGGTGTTTAATTTTGATACGGACGACTTCTCGCGCAAATTGCAGGCGGGCATCAGCTATTATCTCTCGCCAAAAGATCGCGTTGTTGTCGGCGTGAAATGGGATGCCGACAATCACCGCGTCGACGACGTGGATTATTATTGGTATCACGATTTGCGTTGGCGCGGCAAGAAAAAGAAATTGGAAGTGCGCTGGGAGTTTATACCGTGGTGAATTGTATTTTTCTGTTAATCGTGTCGTTGATATTATTTTTTTTTGGAAGTTGGCTCATCCCGATAACCGACCCGACAGAATCAGTCTACGCGTTGACGGCAAAAGAAATGCTTGCGACGGACGATTGGCTCTCACCGCGAATCTACGGAAATTTCTGGTACGACAAGCCGATAATGTTCTATTGGGAACTTTTGGTTGCGTATAAAATTTTCGGCGTCAATGAATTTGCCTCGCGATTGTTCCCGGCAATTTTCGCAACGCTCGGACTTTTTTTGACGTATTTTTTCGGCACGAAACTTTACAACAATCGAATCGGCTTTGCGGCGGCGATAATGCTCGCGACGACTTTGGAGTATTGGTATTTGGCGCACGCCGTGATAACCGATATGACGCTGATGTTTATGTTCTCGACGACGCTGATAAGTTTCTTCCTCGCCTATCGCGCGAATCAACCGAAATTTTATGTGATCTCGTTCGCGTCGTCGGCAGTCGCAGTTTTGACGAAAGGTCCGATTGGATTTTTTTTGCCGGGCTTGATAATTTTAATCTTCCTCGCGTGGCAGGGCGACTTGAAACATTTGCGCAAGCTCTTCAGCGTGAAAAGGTTGCTCGTATTTGCGGCGATAGTTTCAATCTGGTATCTGCCGATGACTTTGATTCACGGGCAAGAATTTTTTTTGAACTTTTTCGGCGTGCACAATTTTTTACGCGCGACAGTCTCCGAATATCCCAAAACGGACGTTTGGTATTATTACGCGTTAATCTGCGCGGTAGGCTTTCTCCCGTGGTCAATACCGCTCATTCCGGCGGCAGTGAAGAAATTTTTCCGGCGCGTCGAACTTTTCATTGAGGAAGGTCGCTTGCCGATCTTTGACATGCACGAAAAATTTTTAATCGTTTGGGCGGCGACGGTCGTAATTTTTTTCCAAATATGCGCAACAAAATACGTGACGTACACTTTGCCCGCAATGATACCCGCCGCAATTTTCGTGGCAAGATTTTTCGTCAATCGGTGGAAAATTTTCGTCGGCACGGCAATTTCGGCGTTGATAATCTTCCCGTTGCTGATGTATTTCGTTGCGTTGCCATTGACCGAAGACAATTCTGCGCGGCGCGAGGCTCAACTGATTTTGCCGCTGATTGACTCGAACACTTGCATCGTCAGCCACGGCAAAGAATATTCCGGCTCATTGGTCTTTTACACCGGCGCAGAAATTTTCCGACTTGAGACGCGCGAGAACTTCGATAAAATTCGTCCGCAGAAAATGAGTTGGACTAGCAAGAACGTGATGCCGTTCATGCTGTTTGACGAGTTGCCCGCCGATAAAAAAATTCTTGCGGTCGTTGCTGCCGATTACGAGAAAAATTTTCTTGACAATGCGCGGGGAACGTGGAAACTTGTCGGCGAAATTGAACAGGGCGCACTTGAATCATTGGCGGAAAAAATTTTTTACGGGCGTGAACGTCGCGAACTTAGGAGCAAAATTTTTTTACGTATGCCGTCATAAAATATTGCTGTTGCAGAAATTAAAGACCGCGCAAGGACGCGCGGTCGCCGGCACCACTGAGCGTGACGCGAAGTTTGCCGGCACTTACGACTGATGAAAGTCTTAACGTTGCGGCAATGACGACTGAACGCCCCTGCGAGGTGCCTTTTTCTTTGCTACTTTCTTTTGGGCACGCAAAAGAAAGTAGAACAAAAAATTTTTTTGAGAGAGCAGGGAAATTGAATGGCGATTAAAGTTGTGGCGTATGATTCGGCGCATGTGCAAGCCGCGATAAAAATTTGGAACGAGATTGTCCGCGAAGGCATTGCCTTTCCGCAAGAAGACGAACTCGACGAAATTACGGGCGACGAATTTTTTAAGGCGCAATCGTTCACGGGCGTGGCTGTCGACGACGACGGCGAAATTTTGGCGTTGTACATTTTGCACCCAAATAACGTCGGGCGATGCGGTCACATTTCAAATGCAAGTTATGCGGTGCGTTCGGACGTTCGCGGGCGACACATCGGCGAAATTATCGTCAAAGACTGCATTGCTCGTGCGAAGGAATTCGGCTTTAGAATTTTGCAGTTTAATGCGGTTGTCGCCACGAACATTCACGCGCGACATTTGTATCAACGGCTCGGCTTTATTGAACTCGGCACGATACCCGGCGGCTTTCGTATGCCCGACGGCTCGTTTGCAGATATTGTCCCACAATTTATTGATTTGACTGCTTTAGACCGGCTATAAAAAGCCAAGAAGCAACAATCGGAAGATAAGGTTTATTATCACGGAGGACGGCAATGGCAAGGATTTGTTGAAATTCAACATCCGGCTCATTATTGAAAATCCGCAGGTCAGATTCTTCACTCTAATCTAAATGGACAGTTTACGGCTTTGACGGCAACGTGACAATTAAAATTTACGGAGAGCGAAGGGTTCCGTTACTGATTTTTCCTGCGCAGGACGCCATGAGCGACAACAACTTCGAGAATTTCGGCATGATTGACACGCTGAAAGATTTTCTTGCCGGCGGGGCGATTCAACTTTTCTGCGTCGATACCGTTGACATTGAAACCCGGTTGAATGTTTACGGCGACAAAATTTGGCGAGTTGCGCGGCAGGGAAGTTATTATCGCTACATTATCGAAGAAGTTTTGCAGTTTATTCGCGAAAAGAATTCTTCGGGCAAGTTGCAGTCTCGGCGGACTTCACTCGCCTACAGTCTTTCTGCGGCGTCCCGAACTTTTTAGCGGAATGTTATCGTTGTCGGGCGTGTATGATGCAAAATTTTTCTTCAACGGTCGACCGAATCCCGTGCTGTAAGACAATTCACCGACAGATTTTCTTGCGAACATGCCTGCGAATCACCCGTACATAAAAATTTACAACGCAAAGAAAATGATTCTGTGCGTCGGTCAAGGTCGTTGGTAGGACGAAAGTCTGCGCACCATCAAAATCTTAGGCGAAATCTAAGGGACAAATTTTGTACTTCCTGCGCAATTTGGAGGAGACGCGTTGAATGAAATTCGTATTTATATCGCCGCAGTTACCTAAGCATTATTGGAATTTCTGTGACCGCCTGAAGAAAAATGGCGTTAATTTGCCGGGAATCGGCGACACGCCTTTTGATGATCTGCGCACGGAGAGCCGAAAAATTCTTTGACGGAATATTAACTTGCCGACACCGGAAAATTATGACGCGGTGCTTAGAGCGGTGGCGTTTCCGGAGTTCAAACACGGCAAGATTGACCGGCTCGAATCGAACAATGAATATTGACCGGAGCAGGACGCGCGACTTCGGACAGATTTTCATATCACGACGGACGAACAGTTCGATAAAATCAGCCGCATAAAGCACAAGTCGGCAATGAAAGTGTGTGAACGAATGCCCGAAATGATGGTTCCGCAAATGGGCAACCGTATGTACACGGCAAAAGTTGCAAACCACGCTGATACGGAAAAATCTATTTGATTTGTGCAGGAGCAGAAGTCATGAAAAAGTTTTTGTCGGCAGATGTGCTGATAATCGGCAGAGCGGCTGTTTGGCAACGGGCGTCAATCTTACATTGACAAAGGGCACAAGCTCGAAGATTATGTCGATTACGCAATAACCGCTGCGCACTCAATAGCTGGTTAAGATTTTTTTTGACAATGTCGCAGAGATTGAATCAAGTCTCGGCTGAAGTTGAGACGACAGTCGAAAAAATTATCCGCACAGTCGACGCCTCGACGTTGGAAAGCTCCAAAACTGCCCGCTTGCGAAATTATTTTCAAGCTCAAGGACAAGACAGCGTTCGACGAGTTTGAAAAATGTCCTGCGACCTGGCGATTTGTGCTTGTGGACGCTGCGATATATCCGGCGGCTGAACTATTCTAAAATCAGAGAAAACGAAGGTTAACGGCACGATTTTGCTGACGGAACGTTAAATTTTCGTGCAAAACTCTTTGATGAATTTTATTTGAAACGTATTTGCAGGTTGAGCTTGATGAACTTTTGCCCCCCCCCCCATAATTTTTGCGAAATTGTGACGATTTGGATCGGGCGTCTCAAGACGTGTGTTGTTGAGCAGGAAAGTTTCAAAGTCGTCGCGATTTGTCAGCGGATGAATCATGAGTTCACCGTGCTCCGTGACGACAAGATAACCGCCGCTTGCCTCGTCGCGTCCGTTCCAAACTTTAGCAGGTTTCAAGCCCAATGCAACCGCGCTCAAAAATTTTTTCAGCTTGTAACGACAGGTGCCGCCTAAATTCAAAATGTTGCGTCGTTCAAGAGCCGTGACGAGTTCCGCGCAATCGCTGATTCTGTCGACATAGAAAAGCTTGAGCATTTCGCCCAAAAGTTTGTCCATGTGCGTATCGAACATTCTCAAATTCGCGGCGAAAGTTTCATTGACCACCGAATCAAATTCAAGCCGCCCGATTAACTTCATACGGTCGATAACTTTGCCGGGCGTGTCAATGGCGTTGATTCGTTCGGCAAGAGCGTCGTCGACGCCAAAAACTTTGAATCGGAAATTCGTCGCGCCGGAAGCATTCAAAAGCGTCGGCGGGTTGCCCAATTCGGACTTAATCGAGTAGCCGCTTGTCGTGTCAAAATTCGTCAGCGCGTCGTGAATCGTCAGTTCAATATCGGTTTTTTTGTTCGACGGAGATTTGAGCGTCTTCAAGCCGAGCAAATTCATAAGCTCTGCCGCGCCGTCAATCTCAAATGCTCCTTTCCTGCCGCGATAATTTTTTATGCCGTGCAGAATTCTTGACGCCATCAACGAAAAATTTTTGGCGGGAATTTTTTCGACGCGGTCGCCGTTGCGATAAAGTTCGACGAAACTTTTTTGACGCCGCAATTCGCAACGAAAGCCCGATTTGTCTTCGCGAATGACTTTCACGACGGGTGCACGACGATTTTGCCCGTTGACATCAACATCAATCGCGCCGTAAGCCAAAATTTTCAGCAGGGCATAAAGTTCGCTCCATTCGCCTTTGTTGCCGGTCATAGGTTCAAGCACGCTCCTTATCTCGCAGGCAATCTCCTCGATAACGTTAATCGAAACCGTGTTGCCGAATTGTTTGTAAAGATGAGTGTCGCTCAACGTCAGCCGGAAATTTTCGGGAAAGCCTTGAAGTCTTGCCCATTCGCGCGGAGTGAGCTTGCGGATATTTTCATCGTTAATCGCGCCGTGAATTTTTGTCGTCGGAATTTTTGAGTGCTCTCTTTCGTCGACGATTAAATTTTTTTCGCGACCCATGCCGCCGCAAACCAATGCTCCTGCAATGTCGTTTAAGTCCCGGATAATGAAACCAAAACCGTTGCCCGCCGCCTCGTGACGTTTGCGGTGTCGACGCAGTGTTTCAAGGTAAACATCGCTCAAATAATATTTTGACGGAATCGGCGCACAATCCAACACGTCGGCAATCGTCGCAAGCTCATCAATCGGCGTCGGGAACGAAAATTTTTCGGGCGCGATGTCGTTTCGGAAGCAGACGATATAAATTCGTTCGCGATTTTGCGCCAAGCCGAAGTCTCGACTGTTCAACACCGCGTGAAAAATTTTGTAGCCGATTTGCTCAAATGCCGCGCAAATTATTTTGAAAGTGCGCCCGCCGTCGTGATTGACAAGTCCTTTGACGTTCTCGCAGAAAATAATTTTCGGCTTGTGACAATCGCAAATCCTCACGACGTCAAGAAAAAGTGTGCCGCGACAAGTGCCGTGATAATCGTCATCGAAACCTGCGCGACGACCCGCGATTGAAAAAGCTTGACACGGAAAGCCCGCAAGGCATATGTCGAACGACGGAATTTTTTTTGCGTCAATGGCGGTGATGTCGCCTTCAAGCTGTGGACTGTCGGGAAAATTTTCCGCGTAAGTTGCTCGTGCATAAGAATCAATCTCGCTGACAAAGACGGTCTCAACGTCGTCAAAAGCTCGTTCAAAGCCCAAACGAATTCCGCCGATGCCCGCGAACAAATCAATCATTTTGTATTTCAATGCATCATCTCCAGCTTGCGACGTGCGACGGTCTCCGCGACAATTCGGACGCATTCATCAACGTTGCGTTTAATTTCCCGTCCGAAGAATCGCAAAACTGTCCAGCCTTCCGCCGTCAAATGTTCGTTGACTTCGCGGTCGCGTGCCATGTTGCGTTCAATCTTCGGAATCCAAAAATCTTGTCGGCTTTTGAAGTCGTGCTTGCGATGTTCCCAATCGTAACCGTGCCAAAATTCCGAGTCGCAGAAGACGGCAATTTTTAACCGCAAAAAGACGACATCGGGACAACCGAACACGGAGCGAACATTTTTCCTGTAACGAAATCCCGCGTGCCACAATGCCCGCCGCAATTTCAATTCAATCTGCGAATCTTTGCTGCGGACGCGTTGCATATTTTTACGTCGCTGTTCGGGCGTGAGCTTGTCCATAAAATTTCACCTCGGCGCAATTATACCGGCAAGCCGACAATTTTTCCGGCAGTCAACTCATAAAAAAAATCTCCGCCAAAATTGCGGAGACGCAAAAAAGTTGCCGCTTATTTCAATTTTGAGTACTGCTCATCGTCGACGGGCTCAAGCCACTCGTTGGAAGAATCTTCGGCGGGAATTTCAACTGCAAGGTGCGAAAACCAACTGTCTTTTGCCGCGCCGTGCCAATGTTTGACTTCGGGCGCAATGTTCACAACGTCGCCGGGCTTGAGGGCTTGAGGAGCTTTGCCAAATTCTTGATACCAACCGCGTCCGCCGGTCACGAGCAGAATTTGTCCGCCTTTGTGATGAATGTGCCAATTATTTCTGCAGCCGGGCGAGAACGTCACGTTGTGAATTGCGCCGCCGACTTTAGTCAAAGGATTCAAATACGCCTGCCCGATGAAATATTTGCTGAACTGCGCGGGCAACGGTTTGCCGACATCAAAGACGCCGGGATTTTTAATTTCTGCCATTGTTAAAGCACTCCTTGCGAAAAAATTTTTACGGTTACATTTTAATCGGCACGGCAAAATATTCAACACGTCGCACAAAAAAATCCTCCGCACTTTGACGGAGGATTTGTAATGTTCGGTATCTGAAATTTTTACTGCGGTTTAATGCGTTTGACGGCTTCGCTAAGCGGCGGAATGATTTGTTTCTTGCGGCTCATGACGCCGGGCAGATAAACATGCGTGCCGCTTGCATCTTTCTTGAACGCTTCGCCGACGAGAGTCCTTGGAGAGCCGGCATACAGCAGATAAGTCGCTTCTTCCAAAATATCCGTCGCCATAAGCAAATGCATGTCGAAACCTTCGCGCTCGCATTCGTCTTTCATGAAGGCAATGAGTTCGCCTTCGATGTCGAGAATTTCTTTCGGATCCATGACGGAAATTTGGCTGACGATAATGCGGTAGTCGCCGATTTTGAATTCCTTGAGGTCGTTCTTCGCAATTTCGGCAGGAGTTTTGTCGCCAATGCCCGCGCCTGCTCTCAACATCGCCAAACCGTATTCCTTGAGGTTGACGCCCGCAATTTCCGCAAGACGTTCGGCAGTCTTCTTGTCTTTCGGCGTGCAAGTCGGAGATTTGAACAGGACGGTATCGGAAATTATCGCGCTCAACAAAAGTCCTGCGATTGACGGCGGAATGTCAATGTCTTCTTGCCAATGCATGTTCGCGACGATTGTACACGTGCAACCGACGGGCTCTTGATGAATGTAAATCGGTTCGGACGTTTGAACGCCGCCGAGTCTGTGGTGGTCGATAATCTCAACAATTTTCGCGTCTTCAATGCCTTCAATCGCCTGCCCGCGTTCGTTGTGGTCGACAAGGATAACTTTTTCGCGTTCGGGCAACATGATTTCATCTGCGCTGACCAAACCGACGAGTTTGCCGTTTTCGACGACAGGATAGCTGCGGTGACGGTGCTCATCCATCACGCCTTTAATATCACTAAGCAAATCCATCGGACGGAAACTGATTGGATTTTCTTTCATGATACGGCGAATCGGCACGCACTGATTGATTAAACGTCCGATAGTGTATGCGTCGTAAGCCGTCAACAAAATGAACACGCCGCGCTTTTGAGCTTCTTCCAAAATTTCCGCGTCGATACGGCTGTTGAGCGTGACGATAAGGCAAGAAATTCCGCACTCAAGGAATTTGCGCAACGTGTCCGCGCTCCTGTCGCCGACGATGACAATATCTTTCTTGTTGAGAATGCTGATTGTCGAAAATGCACTGCCCGCCGCGATAACAATGTTGCCTTCGATAAGGTCGTTCTCGTCGCCGCTGACCAGAACTTTTGCATCGGTCGCTTGAATGATGTCGCGATAACGCACGCGCAAATCAACGAGACTTTGCAAGCCGAGCTCAAGGAAGTATCTTTTGGCAAGGTCGCTGACGGTGACAATGCCGACGAGTTCGCCGTTTGAATCGGTGACGGGCACGGACTGCAATTCGCTTTTGCGCATGACTTCGCCGAGGTGACGGAGCGTGTCGTGTTGACGGACGACGGTTTTGCACTCAAGCGCAACATCTTTGACACGCGGATATAAATCGGTCAAGAGCAACGGTTGATCGACTTTGAAATATTCCAGCGCGTATTTTGTCTCGTTGTTGATTTTGCCGCAACGTGCCGGGACAGCGTTGACGCCTTTTGCCTGCTTGAGGTGCGAATAGCCGATAGCCGAGCAAATCGAGTCCGTGTCGGGATTTCGGTGCCCGATGACGTAAATTGGTTTATTGCCGCCTTTCATTAAAAAGCCTCCTCCAACTGTCAGAAAGTTACAAATTCCAATGCGCAAATTATAAACAAAAATCTTTGAGCTGTCTACATTTCAAATCAAACTGTGCTTATGTTAAAATCGTCGCGAGGTGGCAACATGACGAGGCATCCAATGGACACGCTCCAGCTCGTCATGAACTTTAATTTTTTCGCCGCGTTTTAATTCAGAGGTGAACTTTATGGCTAAAAAATATCTCTCCGAAGTCATTCAAGCCGCTCAATCTGAAGCCGAGCTCGTTCATTTGTTCGCGAATCATTTCGATCTGTCGTTTTCAAACAAGAATCGTTCTGACCTTTACACCGCGCAGATTTTGTACGAGTTCAAGCTTAATGACAACATGCATAACTTGCAAATTCGCGCCAAGACTGTCGCTCAAGCTCTGTATTACATTCGCAGATTCAAATTTGACGACGATGACTGCGCGCCGTCCGAAAATATCTGTGTCATTTCCAAAAATTCCGCAGCCGTATTTCAAACCGAACTCTTTGCAGATTTTTTTAACAGCAACGCTTACGATTGGGACGTGAAGCCGTCAAATCCTTCTACAAATCTCATAACCGACCTTTCCAAATTCGATTCGATGATTCGCGCAAGAGTTTACGATTTACATGACTTCAAAGACTGCCTCGCATTTGAAACGCTAATCAACAACACTCGCAAACGCAAACCGAAAGACTCCAAAGTCAAAAAGCAGATTAACGCCCAAAATTTCTATCAAGTCTTCCGATATTGGCAAAGTTTTTTCGGCGCGGACGTTGCCAACGGTCACAAGCCTTCCGAATATTTTCTTATCGACATTGAGCAGGGCAAGTCGCACATTCACGACGGCAAAGTTTATTTTGAATTTCCCGGCGAAAGGATTATGGCGAAACTCATCAATCCCGACGCTTACAATTATTTTTGGAACACTTACGAGAAAATTTCTTCCGCGCACGAAATTATTTCCATTCGCACGAAGATGGACGTTATGACCGAAATTAATTTGCGGCGGCGCACCGGCGAATTCTACACGCCGATTGATTTTGCGCGAAAAGCTTTTGAGTACATTGCTCGCACCGTGAAATTGGACAAAAATTTTCGGATTTGGGATATGGCGGCGGGCACAGGCAACCTTGAATTCGCCATTCCGCCGGACGTGATTAGAAATTGCTACATTTCCACGCTCATTGACGACGAGGCGAACTATTGCAAGCAAATTTTCGGCGACGCGACCATTTTCCAATACGATTTTCTCAACGACGACGAATCGAAACTGCCCGAAAAGCTCCGACAAGATTTAGCCGACCCGAATATCAAATGGATTATCTTCATCAATCCGCCTTACGCCACAGCGAACAATTACGAGCGCGACAAGTCTAACGTAAATAAAGACGGCGTCGCTGATACTGCAATTCGCAAGCTCATGACGGCTGAAAAGCTCGGCGAAGTTAGCAGAGAATTAACAACGCAATTCATTTACCGAATCAGCAAAGATTTTTCTGCGCGGCAAGCGTGGCTCTGTATGTTTTCAAAAATCAAATACATCAACTCGAACAACGACCAAAAATTTCGCGATAAAGTCTTCGCGTATAAATTTGAACGCGGCTTTACTTTCAGCTCTCAAAATTTTGACGGTTGCAAAGAAAAATTTCCCGTCGGCTTTTTAATTTGGAATCTCGGCGAGAAAATTTCACTTCACGAGCAAGAAATTTCTTTGGACGTTTACGACGCGGCTATCGAAAAAATTGCGACGAAGACTTTTAAACCTGCACAGCGTGAAGAATTTTTAAGCAAATGGATTGAACGACCGCCTGCCGTGAAAAAATTTCCGCCGTTGTCAAGTGCGCTCAATGTCAATCGTACAAATAAAGACCGCCGCGACAGAGTTGCAGAAAATTTTTTGGCGTCGTTAATGTGCAACGGTAATGACTTCATGCATCAAAATCGAGCAACGTTATTATCTGCGCCATATGTAAGCGCAGGCGCAATGTCAATCACGGCGGAAAATTTTGAATCGGCAATGATAATTCACATGGTGCGACGACTTCCAAAGGCGACGTGGCTCAACGACCGCGATCAATTCATGCAACCGACAAAAGAACTTTCACGGGAATTCATTTGCGACGCGGTAATCTGGAGCTTGTTCGCGCCGTCGAATCAAACAGCGAGCTTGCGCAACGTGGAATACGAAGGCGAAATCTATCAGATACTCAACAATTTCTATCCGTTTTTATTGTCGGAAGTGCGCGCTTGGGAATGTTCGTCGTTATCGATGGCAATGCAACTTGAAACGGCGACAGAAGACAGATTTGCGGCACTGTGGATAAAAAATCACCGCGACGAGTTGTCGGCGGCGGCAAAGTCGATATTGAATTCGGCACGAACGATTTACAAAAAATTTTACGCGGAGCTGAACAAATTGGACGTTGCGCATTGGAAAATAGAGAATTGGGACGCGGGCTGGTATCAAATTCGCATGAGTTTAGGCGTTTCGATAGATTTATCGGCTTTCAAAGTTGCGTTTAAAGCTTTATCCGATAAAATTCACGATGACGAACATCCTGATAAGAGTCAGATATATGAATTGGGCTTTTTAAGAGATGAAGTGCGATATTTTTAAAAATTCTCATTGCAGACGCCGCAACGTTTGCAGCCGTCAAAACAAGGCGTCGTCGATTTGAATTCGCCGGCACGATTGAATTCGTCGCGCAGATATTTTTTCGTGAAACCTTGATTGAGAAAGTCCCACGGCAAATTTTCATCAAACGGAATTTCGCGCAGATAAAAATTTTCGTCGAGACCCGCCGCCGTGAAATTTTGTCGAAACTCCTGCAAACTCTCCGATTGCAAGACGACTTCCGAAATTTTTTTGTCGCCGCGTGACAAAATCGCTTGAACTTGTGACGAGCGCACCGATTCCGAAATTATTTCGACGCCGCGAACGGATTTTAATTGTCCGCGCAGAATTTTCAACGCCGCGTCGAGATATTTTTTTTTCGCAAACGGTGACCATTGAAACGGCGTGAAAGGCTTCGGCACGAACGGATTCACGCTCAAAGTTAATCGCCCGTTGCAAAATTTTTTTACTCGCGCCGACAGCTCCGCGATAGCTTCCACGTCCGAAAGTTCTTCAAATGGCAAGCCTATCATGAAGTACAGCCGAAAATTTTTTATGCCCGCCGACAAGCCGAGTTCGATTGCCGAGAAAATATTTTCTTCCGTGATGCCTTTGTTGACGACGCGTCGCATTTTCTCCGAGCCGACTTCGGGCGCGATTGTCAAAGTTTTCAGCCCGCTTGCCGCCAAAGATTTCACAAGTTCAAATGTGACCGAATCCGCGCGAAAACTTGCTACCGACATTTGCAGCCGTTCGCCGAGAATGAATTTGCACAGCTCATCGATTTGCGGATAATCTGAAATTGCCGCGCCCATCAGTCCGATTTTCTTGCCGAATTTTTTCGCGTGAAGAATTTCCGACTTCAACACGTCGAGCGAACGATTTCGCGGACGCCTAAAACAATAGCCCGCCATGCAAAATCGACAATGCCTTCCGCAACCGCGAGCAGTCTCAATCAGATACATGTTGAATTCTGCGTCGTCGGTGAGAATCGTCGAGTGCGCGGGATAATCGTCGAGATTTTTGATCCATTGCCGCGAAACTTTTTTCGGGAACGTTGGAACGTACACGCCGGGAATTTGCGACAACTTTTCCAGACGTTGAAGGCGCGGAAGATTTTCGGAAGAAATTATTTCGTCGATTAGCGGCGGCAAAATGACTTCGCCTTCTCCGATGACAAATGCATCAAAAATTTCTGCAAGCGGTTCGGGATTGAACGTCGCGCAAGGTCCTCCGGCAATGGTTATCGGGTCAAAGTCGGTGCGTTGACTTGCACGCGGATTTATTTTGCCGAGCTTAAGCATTTTTACGACGTTGAAATAATCCGGCTCAAAACTCACCGCGAATCCCACGACTTGAAATTTATTGAGCGGCGTTTGAGTTTCCATGCTCAACAGCGATAAATTTGCGCGAGAAATTTTTTCAAGCGTCGACTGTTCGGGCAGGAAAAATCTTTCGCACGTGACTTCCCGCCGCGAATTCAGCAACGCGTAAATGATGTGAATGCCCAGGTTTGACATGCCGACGCGATAAAAATTCGGATATGCCAACGCAAATTTCAATCGCCCGCCGAAATTTTCAGCAAGATTTAACTCGCGCGAAATTTTTCTCCGCAAATCGTCTTCGTAACTCCACGCCATGAAACTCCTCCAAAAATTTTTCCGCAATGATAACACAAAAAAATCCTCTGTCAAATTTTCGACGGAGGATTTTCTTCCATAACGCAAAAAAATGTTTTGCAATCGACGGAGCTTTTTAATTGGCAAGTTCCTGTTCGCAGCGCAAAATTTCTCTCAACACGGGATAAGCCTTCAAAACATTTTCAACGTATGAAATGGTCAACTTTTTGTCGCCGTCATTTTCAACAGCTAAACCAACTTGCTGTGTATCGGCAATGTAATTGAATTTGTCAATATTATTTTCCACGACGTTGACGCGCCGCCCGTTGAGTAGAGTTACTGCCCAAAACCAAACATCATCATTTGTGGGAGCGAGTCGCATAAAACTTTCTTCGTCAAAAATTTCGTCGTCCAAATAGTGCGGCGGATATAACACACCGCCAATTCCCGTGAATTTGTGCGAATAGGTCGGGCGGTCAAAATATTTTTCAACAAGAAACTTTACGGCGTCTGCTTCGTCCAATAAGACGGTCGTTGCTCTGTGGCATTGAATACACGTCGGTTCCTTCCGATAACCGATAAGCAATCGTTCGATAACTTCGCGGTCATAAAAAACATCGTCGTCGAAGGTGATGATAATTTCGTCGGGAAAATCTTTCAGCGCGGGAATTAATTTTTTGTACGAGCGGATATTTTTCGTCCAACGAATCTCAAAACGTTCGGAGCGCAAATTCAGCAGTTCACGCGGCAAATCGTCTTCGCGGCGAGGAAATTCTTCCGTTGCCAGATACAAAACCGTCAAGTCGGGTCGGCGCGTCTGATTGAGGATCGTTTGAATTGCCAAGTGCGCCGTCGAAATTCTCTTTGTCCACGACGTGAGCGACGCGATAATTTTTCGTTCGGGCAAATTTTCAGGCGGCGACGGAAATTTTATCGGGTGCCGGAATTTTTGTCGGACGCGGTAAGATAAACTGTTGCTTATGCGCGAAAATTCCAAATGGGGGGGTGTTGCGGCGGGCAATTTTAAAAGACTGCCCAGATATTCATCGGTGCCCTCGGATTTGTAATAAAAATTGCCTGCGCCGGGCGTGAAAGTCATTTCGCCGAAATAAACTTTGTCGTCAATCTCGTAGAAGTCAACGCGCACGAATGCGAATTCTTCCGCGAGTTTGGCGGCAAGTTTTTTCATCAGCTTAAAATTTTTCGGGCGACGAATTTTTTCGGGATGCTCACTGTTCGGATAATCGTCCATTTCAATGGGCAAAGGCTTCCAATTCATATCAAAGAAGTCTTGTTTCATATTTGTTGCACGATCTGTCATGCATATGCAATAGACAGGCTTTCCGGCAAAAGTATAAAATTTATAATCTTCCGGTTGCGGTAAATTTCCGTTCGCCATAAATTTTTCGGCGATAATTTTTCGATTGATGCGCGTGTAATGAAGTTCGAGCAAATTTTGCGCGGCATAGTCGAATGCAAGCCAAGCGTTGAGCTTTTCGCGAGCGTTGCGTTTGTCGAAAGATTTTTTGTCGCGGCAAATTACGTTCATGCCGGAGCCGTGGTTGCACTTCAAAACAAATTGGTCGGGCAGCGCGTCAAAGTCGATGTCGTCGAAGTCGTCATACACGCCGAGCAGAGGTATCAGATATTCGTCGCCGATTTTTTCTGCAACCCAACTGCGCACGGCAAATTTGTCGGCAAGACGGCTTTTAATCGGCGTGGCGTCAAAAATTTTTATCCACTGCAATT
Organism: uncultured Selenomonadaceae bacterium; assembly: GCA_905234395.1. Classification (GTDB taxonomy): domain Bacteria; phylum Bacillota; class Negativicutes; order Selenomonadales; family Selenomonadaceae; genus Quinella. Next base: position 21,571 of record CAJOHG010000009.1, on the reverse strand, counting down.
TTTCCGTGAACGTCCGCAAATTGTTGAAGTCAAGCGTTCTGCCCATGCGACGTTGATAATCTTGCGACAATACAGCAGGATAAAATTGCGGATTCAAATTTTTTATCTGCCGTTGAGTTTGCAAACGCCAAAGAGTTTCTTGAAAAAATTTGGCGTCGTCGTCGTTGCGAATGTGAAATTCCAGCCCGCAAAAGAAAATTACTTGAGTGCCGTCTTTGTCGCGCCCGCCGAAAAAATTCCAACCTTGTTGCGCGTCCCAAAGAATGATTTTTTGCGGAGCAATGCCGCGTTGAATAAAATAATCGGCAGAAGATTTGTCCTCGCCGGTGAAAATAATCGCGTCGATTGTCTTTTGAACAAATGCAGGCAAATTTTTCGTTGCAAGGACTTCAAGATTCGCGACGGAAATTTTTTCCGGCTCGTCGCTCAAAATTCCAACAACTTCATAATCACGGCTGACGGCGTCCGAAAAAAAATTCTGCAGACTCTCAAGCGTGCCGTGAACTAAAATTTTCTTCTTCTTCAAGAAAAGTCACCTGCCAAAAATTTTTCTGCAATGATAACACAGGAACGACTTCGCCGCAAACTTGAACGCGAATCGGCAGGAAATTGACGGCACGGGCAGAATAATTTTTCAAGCAGTTATCAACAGCAATTACACGAGGAGATTTTTATATGAGTTCAATAATCAGTCAAGAAGCAAAAAGTTGGATAATATCGATGGTGTCGGCAATTGTCGTCGCACTTTTTATTCGTTGGTTTATCGTGGAACTTTACGTCGTCGACGGACCGAGTATGCAACCGACTTTGCAGGACGGTGAACGGCTCGTCGTCAACAAATTCATCTATCATTGGCGCGATCCGCTCAAAGGCGAAGTCATTATCTTCCGCTATCCGCGCGACCACACCCGCGATTTTATCAAACGTGTTATTGCCGTCGGCGGCGACACGATTGAAATCAAAGACGGTCATGTTTTTGTTAACGACGCGCTTGTCAACGAAGATTATATCGCCGAAAAAACTCGCACCGAATATCCCAAGCAAACTGTTCCCGAAGGCACGCTCTTTGTCTGCGGAGATAATCGTCGCAATTCACTGGACTCGCGTTTTCCCGATGTCGGATTCGTTCCGCTTGAATTGGTCAAAGGTAAAGCCGCGCTTATTTTCTGGCCCGTCGACAACTTTACCGCGTTGCCATGAGCAGCAATTTTTATGCGGCAGTCACGATAATTTTGTGGGGAGCAATGCCCGCGCTTGCAAAAGATTTGTTGAACGCCCTGCCGAATTTCGAGACGTTGGCATTGAGCGCGCTGTTCGCATTTTTATTTTTGTTGGCGGTCAATCGTCGTGAAGGCGCGTTGAAAAAATTATCGGCGGAAGAAATTTTCACGGCGGCAAGTCTAGGCTTTCTCGGACTTTTTTTGTATTCGGCGTTCTTTTATTACGGGCTGGCGCGAATGACTTCGCAGGAGGCTTGCATACTCAATTACCTGTGGCCGCTGATGATCGTTTTATTTTCTTGCCCGATACTCGGCGAAAAATTGACGCGGCGGAAAATTTTTGCGGTCGGGATGTCGTTTGCGGGAGTTATCGTCGTGATGGCGGGCGGCATTGAAAATTTCTCGTCGGAAAAAATTTTCGGCGCATTGAGTTGCGTAATTGCGGCGGCGTGCTACGGATTATTCTCCGTGCTCAACAAACGGCGTCGACTGAATCAAAAGCTCGCGATGATGATTATCTGGGCGACAACGGCGGCTTGCGCATTTATCGCAGGATATTTTCTTGAGCAATGGACATTGCCGAACTTGAGACAAATCGTCGGGCTTTTGTGGCTGGGCGTGATGATTAACGCGGTCGCCTATTTGACGTGGGCATTGGCATTGGAAACGACGACTAACACTGCGCGGACGGCGAATCTTGCGTATCTCGTGCCGATATTGGCAATTTTTATCTCAACGTTCGTTGCCGGCGAGGAGCTGTCATTGGCGGTGATACCCGCGTTGATTCTGATACTAGGCGGAATTTTTATCTGCCGCTGATTCTTTATGTGAAAGGTTTTTAAATGCAATCATTCGACAAACTTCAAAGCATCGGCAAGGCGTTGATGTTGCCCGTGGCAGTCTTACCGGCGGCGGCGATTCTCTTGCGTTTCGGCTCAAGCGACGTGCTCAATATTCCGCTCATCATGCTGGCAGGGCAAACAATCTTCGACACGCTCCCGACAATTTTTGCAATCGGTATCGCGTTCGGCTTGACAAAGGACACAAATAACAACGGCGCGGCGGGCTTGGCAGGATACATTTGCTACGCGATTTTTACTGCTCTGCTCAAAAACATTGACGCCGAAATTAACATGGGAGTGCTCGCCGGAATTGTCAGCGGAATTACTGCCGGTTTCCTGTACAATCGCTTTTACAAAATCCAACTGCCCGAATTCCTCGGCTTCTTCAGCGGACGGCGTTTCGTGGCGATTGTGACTTCCTGCGCGGCAATTATCCTCGCGTTGATTTTTTCCGTCATATGGCTGCCGATTCAAAACGTGATTAACTCGGTCGGCGACGTGATTATAAGTTCGGGCGGCGTCGGAACATTTCTCTACGGCATTTTAAATCGCTTGCTGATACCGTTCGGACTTCATCACATCTTGAACAATCTGGTTTACTTTGTCTTCGGCGAATTCACAAATCCTGCGACGGGCGAAATTGTTCGCGGAGACTTGACGAGATTTTTTGCGGGCGATCCGACGGCAGGAATTTTTATGACGGGCGGCTTTCCGATTTTCATGTTCGGACTGCCGGCGGCGGCTTTCGCGATGTATCGTAATGCCAAACCGTCAAACCGTCCGAAAGTCGCGGGAGCGTTGGCGTCAATGGCGTTGGCATCATTTTTGACGGGCATCACCGAGCCGATTGAATTTTCGTTCATGTTCCTCGCGCCGATGCTTTACATTGTCCACGCAATTTTAATGGGCGTGTCGATGTTCGTTTGCTGTAAGTTGGGAATTTTAATCGGCTGCAGTTTTTCGCCGAGCCTTATCGATTTGATTTTGAATTGGACAATTTCGACGCGCCCGGCAATGATTTTTCCGATTGGATTAGTTTTCGCCGCGATTTATTACGTCGTGTTCAGTTGGGCAATAGTCCATTTCAACTTGCCGACGCTCGGTCGCTACGACGATGAAACTTCCGCCAAGCTCGACGATAATTTTGCAACGGAAATTGTCAAAGGTTTGGGCGGCGCGGAAAATTTAATCACCGTCGGCAACTGCATAACAAGACTTCGCGTGACCGTCAAAGATTCTTCCAAAGTCGACGAAAAATTTTTGAAGTCACTCAGCGGCGTTAAAGGCGTCTTCGGCAAAGGCACGGCAATTCAAATCGTCGTCGGTCTTCAGGCGGAGGCTTTGGCAAACGAGATTAACGGTAAATAAATTTTTTTGGGAGGAGTGAACGGCTTGGAAAAAAATTCTGCAAGTTTATTCGGCAAGAGCGTCGTCGCGCTGAAAAATTTTTCGGCGGAAGAAATTCGTCTCGTCTTGAACACGGCGCGCAAGATGAAGCAAATCGTTCGTCGCGGCGGTGAAAAAAAATTGCCCAACCTGCGCGGCAAATCGATTGTGAATTTGTTTTATGAACCGTCGACGCGAACGAGGACTTCCTTTGAACTCGCGGGCAAATATCTCGGCGCGGACGTCGTCAGCATTAACAGCGGCACAAGTTCAATCGTCAAAGGCGAAAGTTTACGCGACACGTTGCGCACGATTGAGGCTATGGGCGTCGATGCGATTGTCATGCGTCACAAGGCGGAAGGTGCGGCGGAATTCGCAACGCAGGTCGTCAAGCCGATTATCATCAATGCCGGCGACGGTGCTCACGCTCACCCGTCACAAGCTCTGCTCGATTTGTTCACGATTGAACAGCGCAAAGGTCGACTCGCGGGCTTGAAAGTCGCAATCGTCGGAGATATTCTTCACAGTCGCGTTGCACGTTCGGACGTTTACGCAATGACTAAAATGGGAATGGAAGTTCACCTTGCCGGGCCCAAAACGTTGCTGCCGAGATTTTTTGAGTTTGACGGCGTGAAAGTCCACGAATCAATCGAACATGCGATTCAAGGCGCAGATGTTATCAACGTCCTGCGAATTCAGCTCGAACGTCAACAGGCGGGACTTTTTCCGTCAACGAGAGAATACGCGCGAGTCTTCGGAATCAACGACAATCGCTTACGGCTTGCAAAAGACGACGTGTTAATCTTGCATCCCGGTCCGCAAAACAAAGGACTTGAAATTTCGTCGGAAGCCACTTACTGCGAACGCTCGGCGATTCAAGAACAAGTTCAAAACGGCGTGTCAGTTCGTATGGCGTTGCTCGACTTGACTTTGAACGGAGGCAATTCGTGATGAAATTTATCCTCAGCGAAAGCGGCAACAAAGTTATTAATCTTGCGTTCATCAAAGATTTTGCCATTGAGCGCGTTGTTTATCAAGACGGCGGCTCGACTGAATCGCACGTTATTGCAGAGCTTGAAGACGACTCGGACGTTACCATAAAAATTTTTGATTCGGGAAATGAGGAGGAAAATTTTTATGCGGCACGGATTTATCTTGCGGAGCTGGTCGACAAATTGAACGGAGGCGCGAAGTTATGAATCAAACGTGGCAAATTCAGCGCAGGCAGGCTCAAATTTCAACGTCGCTAATCATTCGCGGCGGACGAGTGATTGATCCCGCAAATCGATTCGACGGCGCGGCGGACGTGCTTGTTATCGACGGGAAAATCGCGGCAGTCAAACCCGATATAAATTTTTCTGCCGACTACAATTACGACGCGTCGGGCAAAATCGTAACGCCCGGTTTGATTGATATGCACGTGCACCTTCGCGAACCCGGTCAAGAGGCTAAAGAAGACTTCGTGAGCGGCTCAAAGGCGGCAGTTGCCGGCGGCTATACGACGGTTGCCACAATGCCAAACACTTCGCCGACGGTCGATAATGCGGCTCTCGTTCGGTCAATGGTCAAACGTGCGGAGGAAGTCGGTATCGTCAACGTGAAAATTATCGGCGCGGTCACCAAAGGTCAACAAGGTCAAGAGCTTGCCGAAATGCGCGACATGATCTCGGCGGGAGCAGTTGCCTTCAGCGACGACGGACACTTTGACGACAATGCGAAAATTTTTCTCAACGCGCTTGACTATCTTCACGATACCGGCAAGGTCATCATTTGTCACGAGGAAGAGACTTCTCTTGTTAAGGACGGCGTCATGAACGAAGGCAAACGCAGTGCGATTTTGGGCTTAAAAGGTCGTCCGACTGTTGCCGAAGACATTGCAGTTGCCCGCGACGTTTTATTGGCAGAATACACCGGCGGACGCGTTCACATTGCCCACATCAGCTCCGCCCGCGCAGTCGACATTGTTCGCGATGCAAAACGTCGTGGCGTCAAAGTCACCGCCGAAGTTACACCGCAACATTTGACAATGACGGAAGATTTAGTTAATCCCGCCGACAGTTGCACGAAAATCAATCCGCCGCTCAGAACTCAAGCCGACTGCGACGCGATGTTGAAAGGTTTGCTTGACGGGACGATTGACGCGATTGTTACCGACCATTCACCGCACGCGCCCGAAGAAAAAGATCGCGAATACATTTACGCGCCGAGCGGTTTTCCCGGACTTGAAACGAGCGTCGGAGTTTTATTCACCGAACTTTATCACAAGGGCAAGATTGATTTGGAGACGCTGATTTCCAAAATGACTGCCGAGCCTGCGAAAATTTTCGGACTCAATGCCGGCACGTTGTCGATTGACGCGCCCGCCGACATCACGATTATTGATCCCGAACTCGTTTGGACTGTCGACGCGAAAAATTTTTACACCAAAGGCAGTCGCTCGCCGTTTATCGGTCGTGAATTCAAAGGTCGTGCTGTTGCTACGATTGTTCGCGGCAACTTGATGAAATTGAATCAGTGGTAAAAAATTATTGGGCGACGCTCCGAGTTGAGTGCCGCCCGATTTTTTATTCCATTCCAAAAAAAATTTGACGAGCGATTTACACCAAAGGCAACCACTCGCCGTTTATCGGTCGCGAATTCAAAGGTCGCGCAGTCGCCACGATTGTTCGCGGCAACTTGATGAAATTAAATCAGTGGTAAAAAATTATTGGGCGACGCTCCGAGTTGAGTGCCGCCCGATTTTTATTCCATTCCAAAAAAAATCCGACGAGCGAATTGCCCGCCGGACTTTTTTGATTGACTTGTTTAATTTCAGCTGTTGATGAGTTTCTGATAGAGTTCAATGTACTCGTGCGCGGAATTTTTCCAGCTGTAGTCGCTGTTCATTGCGTTGGAAGAAATTTGCAGCCAAACTTCAAATTGCGCGTAAGTCGACAGCGCACGCTTGAGAGCATACATCATTTCATGCGCGTTGTAGTTGCTGAAGACGAAGCCGTTGCCCTGTTTGGTATATTTGTCGTATTGCTGAACGGTGTCTTTCAAGCCGCCGGTTTCGCGAACGACAGGAGCCGCACCGTAGCGCATGGCGATAAGCTGACCGATACCGCAAGGCTCGTAATTCGACGGCATAAGGAAAATATCGCTGGAGGCGTAAATTCTCTGCGCGAGTTCGTTGGAGAAATAAATGTTCGCGGAAACTTTCTGCGGATAACGCCACGCAAGACCTTTGAACCAATCTTCGTAGACTTTATCGCCCGTGCCGAGCAGAACGAATTGGAAATCCTCATGCTGCAAAAGTTCGTCCATCATGCGCACGACGAGATCGAGACCTTTCGCCGCAACGAGACGCGTAACCATTGAGACAATCGGAATTTTTCTGCCCTGCGGAAGTCCGAGCAGTTCCTGCAAGCGAATTTTGTTCTCGCATTTCTTATCGAACGCGGAATAAGCGTCGGAGTTGTCGTAGTTGACGAAGAGATTTTTATCGGTCGCGGGATTAAAGTTGTCGTAGTCAATGCCGTTGACGATGCCGTACAAATCATCTTTACGACTGCGAAGGAGTCCGTCGAGGTGTTCGCCGAAATATTCGTACTGAATTTCCTGCGCATAAGTCTTGCTGACGGTCGAGACGTAATCGGCGTAAATGATGCCGCCCTTCATGAAGTTGACCGCGTCATAGAATTCAAGGTCGCCGTTGTTGAAATATTTCCAGTCGAGACCGAGAACGTCGCCCATGATGTCTTTCGTGAAGACGCCCTGATATTTGAGGTTGTGAATCGTGTACAGCGTCTTAATTTTCTCGTAACGCTCATCGCCTTGATGTTCAAGCTTAAGCAGAACGGGAACCAAACCTGCGTGCCAATCGTTTGCGTTGATAACGTCGGGCCAGAAGTCAATCGCGGGCAGGCAATTCAAAACTGCGCGGCTGAAGAAAGAATAACGCTCGGCGTCGTCGTCGTAGCCGTAAAGCCCGTCACGATAGAAATATTCTTCGTTGTCGACGAAATAATAGATCACGCCGTTAAGCTCGTACTTGTCGATGCCGACGTACTTCGTGCGCCAAGAAACGGGAATTGTGCCCTCGTAAACGTGCTCCATGTTGTCGCGAAATTTCTCGCCGATTTTGCTGAACTTCGGGAGGATAACGCGAACGTCAACGCCCTGCTCCTTGAGAGCCTTGGGAAGTGAACCTGCCACATCAGCCAAACCGCCGGTTTTCACGAACGGCACCGCTTCCGACGCTACATAAAGAACTTTCATATTAAGAACTCCCTCCTGTATTACTCTTGTTGTTGAGGAAAATTTTTTCAGCTTTAAGCTTTAAGCTTGCGGGATTGTGCTTGAGAAAAATTGTTGCAAGCGGCGGGACTGTCAAGGTTATCGAGTGGCTGCGATCGTGGCGCGGAATATCTTCCGTGAACATTGCCGAATTCGTGACACCGCTGCCGCCGAATTCTTTTGCGTCCGAATTGAACACTTCGACATATTCGCCGCTGTCGGGCACGCCGATTCGGTAACCTTTGCGAGTTTCCGGCGTGAAGTTGCAAACCGCAATCAGATAATCCTTGCCGTCTTCCGTCCTGCGAATGAATGAGACGATACTGTTTTCGTTGTCGTTGCAGTCAATCCACTGGAAGCCGTTCCAATCGAAGTCGACTTGCCAGAGAGATTTGTTGTCGCGATAAAATTTGTTCAGTGCCCGCGAAAAATTTTTCATCTGCGAATGTTTTTCGTATTGCTCGACGAGGTGCCAATCCAAGCTGTCGTTTTCGTTCCACTCGACAAATTGAGCGAATTCGCCGCCCATGAACAAAAGTTTTTTGCCGGGATGAGCCATCCAGTAGCCGAAGAAACATCTCAAGCCAGAAAACTTTTGCCAATAATCGCCGGGCATTTTTTCAATGAGCGACCGCTTGCCGTGAACAACTTCATCATGACTTAGCGGCAGGATAAAATTTTCCGCGAACGCGTACATAAACGAGAATGTAACTTTGTCGTGATTCCACTTGCGATAAATCGGATCGAGGCTCACATAGTCAAGCATGTCGTTCATCCAGCCCATGTTCCATTTGTAGTTGAAGCCCATGCCGCCCATGTAAACCGGCTTTGAAATTAAAGGCCACGACGTAGACTCTTCAGCCATCATCAGAGCTTGCGGATTGTATTTGAAGACAGTCTCGTTAAGTTTTTTGAGAAAATCGACCGCCTCAAGGTTGCCGGTGTCGCCGTAGCGATTCGGAGTCCATTCGCCTTCTTCGCGACCGAAATTAAGATACAACATATTTGCCACGCCGTCAATCCTCAAGCCGTCAATGTGGAATTCGTCGAACCAGAACAGCGCGTTGGAGATAAGGAAACTTTGAACTTCCGTGCGCCCGTAATCGAAATTGACCGTGCCCCAACCGCGATTTTCAGACAGCTGCGGATTATCGGATTCGTAGAGATTTTCGCCGTCGAATTCGCGCAAGCCGTGAGAATCTTTGCAGAAATGACCGGGCACCCAATCCATTATGACGCCGATACCGTTTTGATGAGCCGTGTCGACGAGATAGCGGAAATCATTCGGCTCACCGTAGCGGCTCGTCACAGCGTAATAGCCCGTCGTCTGATAGCCCCAAGAACCGTCAAGCGGATGTTCAGTCAGCGGCATGAACTCGATATGCGTGTAATTCATTTCCTTGACGTAAGCAATCAACTTGTCGGCAAGTTCGCGGTAGCTCAAAAATTTTCTGCCGTTGCGCCGCCAAGAGCCTGCGTGAACTTCATAAATCAGCATCGGGTGCGAATAGGACGATTGACGATTTTTGCGCTCCTGCCAATCATTATCCTGCCAAATGTAGCCGTCAAGGTCGTAGAGTTTCGACGCAGTGTTGGGACGACGTTCAGCATAAAAGGCGTAAGGATCAGCCTTCATGATGTGCGCCTTGCCGTGTTGCGGAAGAATCGAGTATTTGTAATTGTCGCCGACGTTCAAGCCTTCGATAAAAATTTCCCACGTCTCGCCGTCATCAAGCCGAATCATTCTGTTGACGCGGTTATCCCAGTTGTTGAAGTCGCCGACGACGCTGACGGATTTTGCATGTGGAGCCCACAGAGCGAATCGCACGCCTTTTTTGCCGTCACGAGTGATGAAATGAGCACCGAGCATTTCGTAAGCGTGATAATTCGTGCCTTGATGGAACAGATAAAGGTCGTATTCGTTAAGGTTGGAAGTTCGCATGAATCAATCTCCTGCCCGCAAATTTGGAGTTTGAAGTTTGGAGTTAGGAATGAATTTAATTCCTCATTCCTAATTCCTCATTCCTCATTGAATCTTGCAGGGCTTGATGTTCCAAATTTCTGCGGCGTATTCGTCGATAGTTCTGTCTGAAGAGAATCTGCCGGAGTTGGCGATATTCATTGCCGCCGAACGGAGCCAGCCCATGCGGTCAGCATAACGCGCATAAATTTCGTTGTGGGCGTCAATGTAAGCGTTGAAGTCTTTCAAAATGAAGAACTCGTCGTTGCCCTGAATCAGATAGTCGCGAATCGAATGGAAGTTTCCAAACGTGCCGTCCGTGAGTTTGTCGACGACAAGCCGCGCATTTGGATTGCCGGTGTATTCGTTCCAGGCGGAATAGGTGCCGTTTTCGTAGTACGCCAAAACTTCGCCGGCTTTAAGTCCGAAGATAACGATATTTTCGTCGCCGACAGCCTCGCGAATTTCGACGTTTGCGCCGTCCAATGTGCCGAGAGTGACTGCGCCGTTCATCATGAATTTCATGTTGCCGGTGCCCGATGCTTCTTTGGACGCCGTGGAAATTTGTTCGGAGACATCGGCGGCAGGATAGACAATCTCGCCGATTGACACGCCGAAATTTTCAATGAAAACGACTTTCAAGCGGTTGTCAATCGATTTGTCGTTGTTGACTTTGTCGGCGATGGCATTAATTAAACGTATCGTTTCTTTGGCGATGTAATAACCGGCAGCAGCTTTACCGCCGAAAAGATACGTCGTGGGCAAAGGTTTATAACTCGGATCGTTCTTAAGCTTGTCGTATTGCCAAATGATGTGCAACGCGTTCATGAGCTGACGTTTGTAAGAATGGATACGCTTAACCTGAATATCAAAGATCGTGTTCGGGTCAAGTTCGACGCCCTGACGTTTTTTGATGAATTCAGCCAACGCGGTCTTTCTAATCAGCTTAATCTCGTCGAGCTCTTTCAAGACTTTGCGGTCGTCAACGGATTCATTAAACAAATCAAGCTGCTCCGGGTGACGGTGCCAGACGCGGCTTCTAATCGTCCTGTCAATTAAATCTGCCAATTCGGGATTCGCGCCCATGAGCCAACGACGATGCGTTATGCCGTTAGTTTTATTATTAAACATGCGCGGCCAATACTCATAAAAATCATGGAGCGTGGTAGACTTCAAAATATCGGAGTGAATTCGCGCAACGCCGTTGACGGAGTGAGAACCTACGATTGCAAGGCGTGCCATGTGCACTTCGCCGCCTTCGATAATCGACATTGCACGGAGCTTTTCGACGTTGTCGGGATAACGCGCGCGGACATATTCCAAATGACGACGATTGACCTCATCAATGACCATGTAGATTCGCGGCAAAAGTTCTTTGAACATGCCGACGGGCCATTTCTCCAGAGCTTCGGGCATAATCGTATGGTTCGTGTACGCGACGACTTTGCGAGTTATCTGCCAAGCTTCATTCCACTCAACATCATAATCGTCAACCAAAATGCGCATCAACTCTGCAACACAAAGAGCCGGATGAGTGTCGTTGATGTGAATCGCAATTTTGTTGTCCAGAGCGCGAATGTTGCCGCCGCTACGAACGTAATGCCGAACGATACTTTGCGTGCCCGCCGAGACAAGGAAGTACTCTTGAATCAAACGCATTCTCTTGCCTTCGGACGACGAATCATCGGGATAGAGATATTCCGTTATGCTCTCGACGAAATGGCGATAATCGTTCTTCGCCTTCATCTGATCATGCGTCAACATCCCGTAATCGGAAAAGTCGCGGTTGACTTCTGCATTCCACAATCTAAGCGTGTTCACAGTCTTATTGTGATAGCCGACAATCGGCACGTCGTAGGGAACAGCCATAACGGTCATCGTGTTTTCGTGAACGAGTTTAAGCGTCCCGTCGCCCTGATTTTTCATGTAAGCATTGCCGCCGAATTTAACGTTGATTGACTTGTCGGGCTTGCGATATTCCCATGCAAAACCGTCGCGCAACCAGTTATCGGGAATTTCGACCTGCTGTCCGCGAATAATTTTCTGCTCGAATAAACCGTACTGATAACGAATACTGCAACCGTGTCCGGGCAAACGATGTGCCGCCAATGAATCAATAAAACAAGCCGCCAGTCGTCCGAGACCGCCGTTGCCCAAACCTGCGTCAGGCTCTTCCTCGTAAATGTCGTCAAGGTTCAAGTCCAAATCTTCCAACACTTCGCGGAACGGTTCATCAATGCCCAGGTTTATCAAATTCGCTTTGAGCAGGCGTCCCATCAAGAATTCGATTGAGAAATAGTAGACTTGCTTTTCTTGTCGTTCCATGTAAGCGCGATTCGTCTTGATCCAGTTTTCCGATATGACTTGTTTGGCGACCGCCGCGACCGTTTTGTAAATCTCGTTCATCGGCAACTCGTGGATATCGCGTCCGAACATGATGTGCGCCGAGCTGATAAAGCGTGCCTTCAACGTTTCCTTGAGCTTCTCGTACTCTTTACTGTGGGCTACTTTTGTATCTTTTGGCAAGTGAATTCCTCCTTTTACTGCTGATTTTTTAGTGCAGTGAGTGTTATTTCGATTGCCATTTTATCAAAGAGTGAAAGGGTTGGCAATGCCGAATTCTAATCACAGAAACGGCGAATTCTTACGTTTGGGCAACCGTCAAGCTTCCCTTCGGTAAAAATCCGCCGTTGTCTGTTCATCGATTAAAGCTCGACAAAGATATTAAATCCTCGCGTTTTTGGTGACGATGTAAGGATAATTTTCCGCGCCCTTGAGCCAGCGATTCTTGGTGATGATGACGTTTTTGTCGGTGATGATGTTTTCGACGCGAGCACCTTCTTGAACGTCGCAACGCTGCATGAGAATAGAATCTTTGACGACAGCACCTTTGGCAACGGTGACGCCGCGGAAGATAATGGAGTTCTCAACAGTGCCGCGAATTTCGCAACCGTTGGCAACGAGAGAATTTTTGACGTTGGCGGTGTCTTTGTACTGAACGGGAACTTCGTCCTTGACCTTGGTGAAAATGGGACGGTCGTTGTTCATGAAGAGTTCTTCCCAAACTTCGGGCTTGAGACAATCGCGGTTGGCTTCGTAATATTCCATGGTGGAATTGATGTGCGCGACGTAGCCTTGATGTTTGTAAGCGGAAATTTTGAACTCGTGAGCATGACGAATGAGTCCGTCAAGCAGGAAGTCTTGACCGCCGCGTTCATAAGTGGTGCGAACGATGTAAGCGAATGTCGGAACAGGCATAAGATACGCGCCCATAACGTCTTTTTGACCGGCTTTGATGGCGGGAACTTCGGCGAGGTCAGTGACGATGCCATTGGTTGAAGTTTCGATAACAACGCTCTTGCCGTCGCGGTCGGTGGTAGCTTTGGAATAAACCATGGTAATATCGGCGTTGGATTTTTTGTGGAATTCGACAACGTCTTTGAAGTCGATGTTGTAAATGTAGCTGGCGTTGGTCAAAAGGACGTATTGTTTGCCGCTAAGTTCGGCAAAGTCCAGGTTGGCGTAAATGTCTTTGAGGTCGCCTTTACGAGAGTCGTTATCGGGCAGAGCAGCGGGCAGATAAGTCAAGCCGTCACGACGACGAGCAAGATCCCAATCTTTACCGGAGCGAATGTGATCGAGAACAGCGCGGGAAAAATCGGGCAGCATGAGACCGACGGTAGAAATGCCGGAATTGACCATGTTGGAAATAGCGAAGTCGACGAGACGATAGCGACCTGCGAAAGGAAGAGCCTCAACAGCACGAGTAGCCGCGAGTTCACGGATAAGACTGTTGCCTTCCTGCAGATTTATGATACCTACAACTTGTTTCAAAGTAAGCACCTCCGATGGAAATTTAATTGCGCATTTTGCATTGTGCATTACGCATTAACGATTGCGCCTTCGGGAACGACGAAAATTTCTCCGGGTTTACCTTCGACTTTGGCACCGGCTTTGATGACGGCGTCTTGAGCGATGATGGCGTAGTTGACGACGGCACCTTTTTCAACGACGGCACTGGGCAGGATAACGGAGTTGGTGACTTTTGCGTCGGGACCGACTTTGACGCCCTGGAAGATGACGGATTTGTCAACGTCGCCTTCGATTTTGGCACCTTCGTTAATCATGGAAGATTTGACGGAAGCATTCGGGCCGATGAAATGCGGCGGGAGCGAAGGATTGGAAGAATAAATCTTCATGTCGCCTTTGAGGTCGAACGGCGGCTGATCTTGGAGCAAGTCCATGTTAGCCTGCCAGAGGGATTCAATCGTTCCGACATCTTTCCAATAGCCGTCGAAAGCGTAGGAGAACATGCGGGCGTTGTCAGCCAACATTTTCGGAATGAGGTCGTTGCCGAAGTCGTGAGTGGAATTTTCGTTGACGCCGTCTTCTTCGAGATATTTTTTAAGGAAGGGTTTGGAGAAAATGTAAATGCCCATGGAGGCGAGGTTGGATTTGGGTTCTTTCGGTTTTTCTTGGAATTCGGTAATTCTGCCGGTCTCTTTATCGGTGACCATGATGCCGAAACGCGGAGCTTCTTCCCAAGAAACTTCAAAGACGCCTATTGTAACGTCGGCATTGTTATCCTTATGAGCTTTGAGCATCCAAGAATAATCCATGGTGTAGATATGGTCGCCGGAAAGAATCAGGACGTAATCGGGATCGGCTAAGTCGATAAAGTTGAGGTTTTGATAGATGGCGTCGGCAGTACCGCGATACCAGTCGGCACCTTTTTCGCGAGCATAAGGAGGCAGGATGAACACGCCGCCGCCGGTACGGTCGAGATCCCAGGATGAGCCGGAGCCGAGATAGTTATGGAGTTCGAGCGGTTTATATTGGGTAAGCACGCCAACTTTTTCGATGCCCGAATTCGCGCAGTTAGAAAGCGGAAAGTCGATGATGCGATATTTGCCGCCGAAAGGTACAGCGGGCTTAGCGACAGTCTTAGTAAGAGCCTTCAGACGGCTGCCCTGTCCTCCGGCCAAGATCATGCCTAACAATTCAGTCTTTCTCATAATAGAAATCCCCCCTGAACGAAATACAAACTTCCTCTGCCTCAAAACTTCCGAAGCAACGTGGAATCACTTCATTGGCAAAATGTTTCTACGTGCCGCGCCTTTTTCCTGCCAAAACTTTCAGAAAAAAATATATTTACAGCATGAAGTTTGACTGAAAATTTTCGCACTTTCCAATAAAAAAATCCCTCCGAAAAAATTTTTCAGAGGAAACTTGAATTGCCAAGATAACGAATTGAGCATTTTACATTGCTTGTATGAAAGGATTCGTGTTGAATGAGCCGCCGTCTGCTTCGGAAAAATAATACCAACCCTTCATATAGTCTTTGTTGTAGGCAAAGCCTTCTTCTGTAAGCAGATCAAAAGGAAATGGTTTTTCCATAAACTTCGGCGTCATTATAAAAAACACATATTTGCCCTTGAGCAATTTCATTGCGTCGAACAGTTTTTGAAGAGATTCTTCGTTTTCGGCGGGAATAATGGGTTCATCGTTACTTATAGTAAAAATTTTTTTTATGGTATCGATTCTTTCCGGCTCGACGAAAAAAGCGCGCGTTTTACCTCGCATTCGACGATAAAATTTTAATCTGGCTTCCATTAAATTGTTACGGACTTCACGGTAGCTCTCGCAAAGCCTGCCGATTGAGTCCGCGTCAAACCACGGTGTCCGTATGAAATAACTCATCCACAAACGATTAAAAAGGTCACTCATGTCGGTTCCGAGACCTTTCACGGAGTCGTGGGCATTGAAATGATAAATCATCTTTTCAACTTGATGCGGATTGAAACGACGAGCCCATTTAACCAATCGATTGAATTTCATCGGCAATTTTAGAGCATTTTTCGCGAAGTAATAATTCAAAATTTCTTGATCAGGCAGGCTGGCATGTTTTGGATTTTTTCTGAGAAAGTTTATTCCGTTCAATATGTAATTCTCTTCATTGCGAAGAAATTTCAGATTCATCATCAAGACGCCGGAATTAAAATAATCTTTCTCGTCAATAATGCCGTCGATGCACATCGTACTGTAACAACTGCCTTTTTGGGAAAAAATTGTAACGACAGCAAGCGGGCTATCTTTCAATTCAAACTGCCAAAGCTCATTTATATCGAGATTAACGATAATGTCTCCGTCAAGATAAATGGCTTTGTCAATCGATTGCGGCAAAACATTGGGAATAAAAAATCGATAGAACATTCCTATGGTGAAACGAGTTTTATCGGCTTGGGGAAAAAGTTCCCTTATCTCGGCGATTTTATCTGCGCACAGTTCTTCAACGTTGTAAAATTTCACGCGCTGATTGTATTGTTTGGCAAGACCGGCAAACTTGTCACGATTGTCGGGAGTCAACGTGTTGTCGTGCAAGAGATGAACGGTTATGGACGGTAAACCGTGGGGTGTATGATTATCAAAGAGTGAGAACATTGTAGTGCCGATAAACTTGGAATAACGCCCTGTCTTGTCTGACATACAAAAGCACACGTGAATCATAGAACCACTCCTTAAGTCGTCAAATTTCTTTGATAATCGGGTAGGAATTGAATGCCTTTGGATCTTCCGGCAGAAATTCCCAACCTTTGATAAAGTCGACGCCTTCAACGAAGCCTGCTTTGGTCAAAGCGTCGAGCGGAAATTTTTTCTTCAAAAATTTTTCCGTCATGATGAAGAAAACGTATTTGTCCTTTAGTGTTTTCATCGTGTCGAGCAATGTTTGAATGGAACTTTCGTCTTCGCCGGGAATGAGCATGAATTCGTTCTCGCGCACGGAGAAATTCTTTTTCATGTCGTCAATTTTCGTCGGGTCAACAAAAAACGCACGGCTTTTACCGGATACTGCTGCTGAAATCAACGCCAATTTGTTTTGCAAAGGAGTACGAGTTTTTATCAGCTCCGTATAAAGCCGACCGATTGTGTCAACATCAAACCACGGCGTCCGTATGAAATAACTCATCCACAGCCGATCGAATTGGTCACGCATGTTCAAGCCCAAACTTTTGCCGCCCGCATAATGGTAAACGGCTTTGTTGTCTAAAGGATTGTTCTTGCGCCAATTTTTAACGAGCGTGTTAAACTTCAACGGCAATTTCACGGTGTGCGCCGAAAAAGAGTAATTCAAAATGTCTTGATAAGGAAACTGATCGTATTGAGGATTTTCGGCGATGAATCGGATAGCGTTCGTCAAAGACTCTTCGGACGCGCGCAAGGCGTTTAAATTCATCAATATCACGCCGTTGTTGAAATAATCCTCGCCTTTCACGAGACCGTTGCGACACAGCAGGAAAAATTGCGCGGAAGAGACCTTGTTGTCCGCCTCCGTGACGACGCCGAAAATTTTGTCGCCGAGATCAATTTGCCACAAATCGTTCAAGTCGGCAGTGGCGATTATATCACCGTCAAGGTAAACGACTTTGGCAATATCGGCAGGCAGAATCATCGGGATAAAAAATCGATAGAACACGCCAAATGTGTAGCGACCCTTATCGACTTTCGGAAAGAGTTCTTTTATCGTCGCGAGTTTGTCCGCGCAAAAATCCTCGACGTTGTAAAAGTTCACGGTTTGATTGTGGCTTTCGACAAACGTTGAAAATTTTTCGCGGTTATCTTGCGTCAAGGTGCTGTCGTGCAAAATGTGAACTGTCACGGGCGCGGGCGTGTTTTCAAAAACAGACAGCATTGCCGTGCCGACAAACTTGGAATAACGCCCTCTCTTGTCGCTGAAACAAAAACAGATATGAATCATTGAATCGCTCCTCAAAAAATTTTATCGTTGCAACAATTCTTCTTGCCGTTGATTATTCCTGCCGAAATTTCAAAAAAAAATAGTCCCGCTTTTGGCGAGACCGTCCGAAATTTCAGCGTTTGGCTAACAATTCCGCGTAGTGTTCGATTTTGTAATCAAGTCGCTCAATCGTCGAATGCAAACGTTCCGACTGCTCTTGAAGCCGTGCACGCTGTTCAATCAAAATATTTTTGCGCCGTTCAAGTCCCGTGCCTGCCTGTAACAGTGCAACGTATTCGATCAACGCCTCGATTTGAACGCCTGCGCTTCTCATGCACTTGATGAACGCGACCCATTGACACGCGGTTTCGTCGTAGTTGCGAATTCCGTTTTTTTTGCGCGGCACCGGCGGAATTAATCCGATTCTCTCGTAATATCTCAACGTGTCCGCCGTTATCTCGTATTTTTCGCTGACTTCGCCAATCGTCATAAAAATCACCTCGAAAAAATTTCCGCCGCAAGTTTATCAGTTCAAGTCGACTTCAAGTCAAGGTGAAATTCAAATCGTCATGAAAAAGTTTTTGGCGTCCGTGTCCGCGACAATCTCAACGTCAAAAATTTTCAGCTCGTCGCGAAGATAATCGGCAAGTTCGTTGACAATCGGAAATTCCGTGGCGAAATGTCCCGCGTCGACGACGTGAATTTTATTTTCAACCGCAGATTGAGCCTCGTGATATTTAACGTCGCCGGTGACAAAAGCTTGTGCGCCGAAAAATTTTGCCTTCTGAATAAATTCCGCACCTGCACCGCCGCAAAGTCCGACTTTTTTTATCGTGAAGTCGCCCGCGTCAATCAATCGAACGTTTTCTGCGTGAAGAACCTCTTTAACGTGGCGAGCAAATTCAGCGGCAGTCAAAGGCGTCTCAAGCGTTCCGAGCCGTCCGAGTGAAATTTCTTCGTCGCCGAACATTTTCACGTCAATCAGTCCGATTTTCCGCGCCAACACGTCATTCACGCCGCCGATTGCGCTGTCAAGGTTTGTATGCGCCGCGAAGACCGCAATGTCATTTTTTATCAGCCGAGCGATTTTTTTTCCGAGCGGCAAATCGTAGCGAACATTTTTTATCGGACGGAATATCAGCGGGTGATGCGCGACGATTAATTGTGCGTCAAGCTCAATCGCCCGTGAAATTGTTTCGTCGAGCACGTCCAGGCATACGAAAATTTTTTTGACTTCAGCCGCCGGGTCGCCGATTAAAAGTCCGGGATTGTCCCAATCTTCCGCGAGATGTCGCGGTGCCAATCGATTGACGGCGTCAGCCACGATTTGAACTGTGCATTTCTTCATGATTCGTCTCCTAATTTGTCGGCAGTCCTTCGCAAAAATATTTCATGCCGGTTTTTTTCCATTCCTTTTTCGTGTAGAGAATTTTGTAATCGCCAACGCCGGTCGCGGTCGACAATTCGCCGATAATTTTTTCGCACTCGTCGCGAGTTTTGGCGTGAATCATCGTGTAAAGATTGTAATTCCAATTCGGCACGGGCGTCCTGTCGTAGCAATGTGAAACTGCCGCGTTCAAGCTCATGGCTTGTGCAATTTCGTCGAGTTTATCGGGCGGAACATGCCACGCACACAGAGCATTTGCATTGAAACCGACTTCACGGTGCCGAAGTACCGCGCCCATCTTGCGAATTTTTTTCTCGTCAATCAACTGCCGCACACGTCGCAAAAATTCTTCCTCGCTTATGCCGACACGTTCTGCCAAAATTTTATACGGCTCTTCGCACAGCGGAAAATCTTCTTGCAACGCCCGAATAATCGCCTTGTCCTGCCGACTGAAATTTTCCAAATCCGTCCCACCGAGCTATTGGAGTTTGAACTGCACGTTGATTTTATATTTCTTATTCGCCTTGAGCCGGAGCATATCTTCCACGCCGCGCAGTGACCGAATTTCCGCCAAAATGTTCGATTCATACTCTGCATTGGGCGTCAACAGCGTAAACCACAAATTGTACTGATCCTCGCGTTCGTAATTGTGAGTTGCGCCGGGATAACGATTGACAGCTTCAGCGACCGCATTCAATTCCGACGGCTCAACTTTCAACGCAATTAACGTCCCTTGATAGCCCAAACGATTCGAGTCAAAAAAAGTGCCGATTCGCCGCAAAAATCCCGCCGCCTTCAATTCGCGCACTCTTGATAAAACGGTTTCCTCGTTCGTGCCCAATCGACTTGCCATTTCCGCGAACGGGTGACTGCAAATCGGTATGTCGCCCTGCAAAAGATTCAGCAATGCCTTGTCGAAAGTTGATAGCCTCGTCATTTTGAACTCTCCTTGCGTCGTCTGCTCAACGACAAATTTTTTCGCGGCTATTTTATCAAAGAGTTTAGGATAACGTCAAGCAATTCTGAACGACCTTCATTTTTCAGCGACGAGTACGGCAGGATTGATTCCGCGTCGATTCCGAGAGAATTTTTTATCGCGTCGAGATGTTTTTGACGCTCCGTCTTGCCGAGCTTATCAGACTTTGTGGCGACGACGAGCACGGGCAAATTTTTTTCAACGAGACTCGCGAACGACTTCAAATCGGATTCCATCGGCGCATGACGCATATCCACGAGCTGACAGACAAATTTTATATCGCGGCGGCTTGAAAGATATTCGTCGATAAATTTTGCCCACAGCTTGCGATTAGTCTTTGAAGTTTTGGCGTAACCGTAGCCGGGCAAATCGACCAAATAAAATTCATGGCGAGCGTCGGAAACTTTCAACTCCACGCGAAAAAAATTTATCGTCTGCGTTTTGCCGGGCGTTCCAGACGTTCGCGCCAAATTCTTCCGCCGCGTCAACGAATTTATCAGCGACGACTTGCCGACATTCGAGCGACCGACGAAAACAATTTCCGGCAACAACTCTTCGGGACAAGCCTTCCTGCTCACCGCCGACGTCACGTATTCGCTTTTGACAACAATAATTTCTTCCACAACGACACCTCTATTTTCAATGTGTTAAGCCGTTACAATTTATGCCGCGACGCTACTTTTACAATTGAGTTCCGACTGTTCTTTGTAGTAGAATTAGCGCAAGGAGGAATGTTTATGACGTCCGAAGCAAAAAAAATTTCTGTTAAAATTTATCAACAAGAAAAATGCGACCGAATCACCGCTGATATTCCAAAAGGCAAGCGCGACGAGTACAAGGCGAAGGCGGCAAATTTAGGCTTAAGTCTTTCAATGCTAATTCAACGTGGCGTCGAATCATACGGCAATTTGTCGGAACAAAACTCGCCTGACAAGCTCACAACCGAACAAAAAATTTTCGTCGACGAATTCAGCAAACTGCCCGCCGACATTCAAAAACATTTCCTTAAAGTTTTCAAAGCTATCAATGTGCACCTTCCGAAATAAAAGAATCACCCGGACGAATCCGAGTGACCTTGATATAGCAGGGGCAGAAGGACTTGAACCCTCAGCCTACGGTTTTGGAGACCGTTGCTCTACCAATTGAGCTATACCCCTATGGGCGACTCGTGGGAATCGAACCCACGCATATCGGAGCCACAATCCGACGTGTTAACCACTTCACCAGAGCCGCCATTTTGAAATATAGCCTTGAATCTTTCCAGACCCAAGGCTGAGACATTTAGCGGCAAATACCTACTCTCCCGGGGCGTCGCCACCCAAGTACCATCGGCGTGTGAGTGCTTAACTGCCGTGTTCGGAATGGGAACGGGTGGAACCACTCAGCCATCTTCACCGCTTAGGGAAAAGTTCCCTGAAAATCGCACAGGAGAAAAACATTAGGATGTAAAGAAAAGCAAACGACAGATTAGTATCGGTCAGCTGAACACGTTACCGCGCTTACACTCCCGACCTATCAACCTTGTAATCCGCAAGGTGTCTTAAAAGATATCTCATCTTGAGGCAGGTTTCACGCTTAGATGCTTTCAGCGTTTATCCTTTCCGAACGCAGCTACTCTGCAATGCCACTGGCGCGACAACAGATACACCGTAGGTTCGTCCACTCCGGTCCTCTCGTACTAGGAGCAGCCCCTCTCAAATATCTGACGCCCGCGATGGATATGGACCGAACTGTCTCACGACGTTCTGAACCCAGCTCACGTACCACTTTAATCGGCGAACAGCCGA
>CAJOHG010000008.1 GCA_905234395.1 uncultured Selenomonadaceae bacterium | reverse complement strand
ATGTTGTTGAGCGTTTTTTTTTACGCATAAAGAATCTTCGCCGTATTGCCGCTCATTACGACAAATTAATCACCTGCTTTGAGAATTTCATTTTTCTTGTTGCCATCATGATTCAAATCCAATGTTTACCGACAAGTTCTAGGAGTTGACAGCTCCGAGGTTAAGGTATTTGTCGAGCCACGCGGCGACAGCCTCCCCGATAATTTTTTTGCCGTCGGCGTCGGGATGCAGTCCGTCAACAGACAAAGTATCAGTCAAGTTGCCGTCGGCGTCGGTAAGCTTGTCGTTCACGTCGATAAAATTTTCCTGTCCGCGAATCCACTCGCAGATAAGCCGCTGATTTTCTTGCCAATCCGAAGGCGGCATCTCAACGAAACCGAGCTTTTGAATCTGCGCGGGATTGATCGGCGTAGGCGTTATGAAAACGGGTTTGATGCCGTTGAAATAACATTTGTCTCGCAGAATCTCCAGATTTTGAACGGACTGCCAACCGGGAATGTTCGCGCGATAATCGTTGACGCCCGCCATAATGAAAAGAATTTCCGGGCGGAAGGGCAAAACGTCGTTATCGAAACGGTCTAAAAGTTCGGCTGTAGTATCGCCGCTCCTGCCCAAATTTTTAATCGGAATGGCGCAATAAGTTTCCCAATTATAAACAATCGTCGAAGGTGGCACGGAAATTGAGCCGCCGCCGTGAGTAATGCTGTCGCCGAACGCACAGAATCTGACTTGCCGCTTGACTTCAAAGCTGTTCGTGTTGTCGCGTTCAGACCATTGAGTCACGGGCTGATTGTCTTGATTCAAGCCGCGCACTCGCCAAAAATAAATGCCTTCATCAAGCACGGGCTGCTTGTCGTATAAATCAAAATCATCGTCGTCGGGATTTGCCTGCGTGAAATATCGGCGAATAATTTTGCCATCCTTTATGAGTTCAACCTCGTAATGATCTGCGCCGGCAGTCGGTATCCACGAATACACGGGATAAATCGGCGGATAATTCATCTTGTCGAATTCGGTAGTCGTGCGCGGAGCAGTCGGATTGGCATCCAAATCACGAATTGGAATTGCGGTTTCAATGGTCGAGCCGTCAAGAGCAATGGCGTTGACTTGGAACGGAGCGTGCAAATCGCTGACAATCACTTCAATGCCGTTGGTGTAAGATACGCGCGTCATGCCGTCGATAAAAATTTCGTACTTAACGGCGTTCGGAATGATGTCCCAATGCAGGCGCAGAATCTGCCTGTCACTTTGAATGACTTCTTCACTGACGGCTTGCGTCGGAGTGTCCGCAACGTCTTCAAAATTGATGAGCTGTTCATTGAGCGGCGCGGCTTTAGCGTCCTGCGTCAAGTGATTGCGCGGAAGGCGATTGTCGGTGATTTTGACGGGAATTTTGTCGCGAGTGATGCCGCCCAAATCGATAAAGCCCAAATTTGAAAAACAAAGTGCAATGGCGAGAATCATCGGCACGACTTTCAACATTGCAAATCCTCCCATCGCGTGTAAAGTTCGTCTATTTCCGCGAGTTTCGATTCATGCGCCGCCGCAAGCTCCGTCAACTTGTCGGGTGCGACTGCGCTGTTTATCTCGTGCTCAATCATTTTCAATTCCATTTCCGCCATTTTTATTTGCGCCTCGACTTTTTCCAGTGCTTGCTCGTTAGGCTTAGCGTTCTGCGTTTTAGGTTTTGTGGCTTTTGATTTCGGTTGCTTATCGTTCCTGATTTCCAATGCCTCAGTCCTGATTGCAGTTTCAAATTCTATTACCCGCGTCGCCAACTTGTCAAGCAACCAGCGGTCGTGCGTGACGATTAGAATTGTTCCGTCGAAGTCGTTCAATGCCGATTCGATTGCTTCCCGCGCAGGCAAATCCAAATGATTCGTCGGCTCGTCGAGTATCAGAAAATTTGCGCCCGTCAAGATGAGTTTCGTCAATGCCACGCGAGTTTTTTCTCCGCCCGACAAATCGGCAATGGGCTTTTCAACGACGTTGGCAAAAAGTTGCAGGCGTGCCAATTCAGAACGCGCTTGACCTTCCGATAAGCCGAATTCGTCATTGAGTTCTTCAAGCGGTGTGCGATTTTCGTTAAGCTCCTCGTGCCCTTGAGACAGGTAGCCGACTTTGACGCGGTTGCCGATTTTGATTTCGCCCGAATCCGCTTTGAGTTCGCCGACGATAATTTTCAGCAATGTCGATTTGCCGACGCCGTTGCGCCCGATGAGTCCGACCTTCTCGCCTTTGAAAAGCTCCGCGCTGAAATTTTTGATGATGTTCTTAAAATTTATGCCGTCGAGAATCAGCACGCGATTTGCAGATTCGGAAGCGTCGTTGAGTTTGATTGACGCAGTTTCAGTTGTCGGCGGACGTTCAAGGCGTTCCATGCGGTCAAGTTGAATTTGACGACTGCGCGCACGTTTTGCCGTCGACGCCCGAACTTTATTTCGCCGCACGAAGTCTTCAAGCTTTGCAATTTCTTCCTGCTGACGTTCGTAAGCTTTAAGTTGCGCCGCGTGATGTTCCTGCTTGAGCCGCAAAAATTTTTCGTAGTTGCCGGGATAGAGCGTCGCGCGAAAATTTTCCATGTCCAAAATTTTTTCAACGCAATGTTGCAGAAAATGTCTGTCGTGCGTGACGGCGATGACGGTTCCGCGATAATTCTTGACAAAATCTTCAAGAAAGTCTATCGCGTAAATGTCAAGGTGATTCGTCGGCTCGTCGAGTATCAGAATTCGCGGTTCATTGAGCAACGCTTTGGCAAGAGAAATTTTCGCAGTCTCTCCGCCGCTGAAGTGATTCGGATTTTTTTCAAGCTCCGTCTCCGAAAAGCCGAGTCCGAACAAAATTTTTCGCGCCTGAAATTTTTCCACGTCAACGGTCAACATTTCGTCGAGCAAAGTTTTCGCGGTAAAGTGCGGCGTCTGTTCAACAAAGCCGATGTCTTCCGTCCTCAGTCCGCCGATTGTGCCCGCGTCGAAAATTTCTGCGCCAATCATAATCTTTACGAGCGTGGATTTGCCCGCGCCGTTTTTGCCGACGATACCGATTTTTTCGCCGTCAGCAACTTTAAAAGTCACGTCGCGGAAAATCAATCGTTCGCCGTAAAATTTCGTAACGTTATCGAGTTGAATCATTTGCTGTCTCCAAAAGTTTTTCGGCTATGATAGCAAAAAAAAAGCCCGCCGTAAATTTTGGGCGGGAAAAATTTTTCGTCACCAGCCGTAGCGGAGTAATTTGGCTTTCTCGAAGTCAGCTTGAGCTTTTGCCGTGTCGCCGAGAGCTTGATAAACTTTGCCGCGATGAGTGTAAGTTTCAGCGTTTTCGGGATTGAGCTCAATCGATTTGTCAAAGTCTTTAAGAGCCAGCGCGTATTGCTTATTATCGGCGTGAACAATGCCGCGATTTTTGTACGTCCAAGCATCATTGGGATCCAACTTAAAAGCTTCGTCGAAGTCTTGAAGAGCGCGTTCGTATTGTCCGAGAGCGTTGTAAGCGAGAGCGCGATTGCTGTACGTCCAAATATTATCCGGTTCAAGCTCAAGAGTTTTGTTAAAATCTTGAAGTGCACGTTCATATTGTCCGAGAGCATGGTAAACGAGCCCGCGATTGTTATAAGCCGCTGAATCATTCGGATCGAGTTCAATCACTTTGTTAAAATCTTTAATCGCCCGTTCGTATTCTCCGAGCCGATAATAAACGACACCGCGATTGTTGTACGTCGCAACATCGTTCGGATCAAGCGCAAGGGCTTTGTCGTATGCTTGAAGGTCTTCTTTGTAAATTTTAATTTCCCAATCGCTAATCGCGGCAAAACTGTTCGTCGCCGTCAACGTGCTTGCAACGATTAGCAGAGCCGCAAAAAATTTTTTCGTGTTCATGTGAATGCCTCCCAACAAAATTTTTCGGCGCGGGATTTTTTGGCGGTCATTGTCCCAATTCTTTTCGCACCTGCTGTTGAAGTTCGTAGAGTTTGCTCATTGCTTCAATCGGCGTCAAACTCGGCACATCAAGCGCGAGAAATTCTTTCAAGCCCTGTTTTTTTGTCGACGACGGGACGAACGGGCTTTGACGTTTCCATTGACCGCAAAATTTCTTCCGCACGTTTCATCACAGACTTGGGCAAGCCCGCGAGTTTTGCGACTTGAATGCCGTAAGATTTGTCCGCGCCGCCTAAACGAATTCGCCGCAAGAAAATGACTTCACTGCCGCGCTCCTTGACTGCAACGCAAAAATTTTCTATCCGCGCCGAAGTGTCCGCCAAGTCCGTAAGCTCGTGGTAGTGCGTGGCGAAGAGAGTTTTCGCGCGAATTTTTTTGTCAATGTATTCAATCACTGCGCGGGCAATGCTCATGCCGTCAAAAGTCGAAGTTCCGCGTCCGACCTCGTCAAGGACAATCAAGCTGTTGGCGGTGGCGTATTTCAAAATCTGCGCGACTTCATTCATCTCAACCATGAACGTTGATTGACCGCTTACAATGTCATCGCCGGCACCAATGCGCGTAAAAATTCTGTCGACGGGACAAATATTCGCACTCGCCGCCGGAATAAAACTGCCCGCCTGCGTCATCAAAGTTATCAGCGCAACTTGCCGCATGTAAGTTGACTTGCCCGCCATGTTCGGCCCGGTGATAATCATCAGCGAACAACGATTCGGCGCAAGACTCGTATCATTTGGCACGAAAAGACTGCTTGACAAAATTTTTTCAACAAGCGGATGCCGACCGTCACGAATCACAAGCTCGCCGTTGATGTTGAGTTCGGGACGCGTGTAATTGTTAATCTGCGCGGACTCTGCAAGGCTTGCGACAACGTCAATCAGCGCGACACGTTTGGCAGTGTCTTGAATTTGCGGCAGACGATTTTTAACGCGGTCTCGAACGTCGCAGAACAGATTGTATTCAAGATTGACGATACGTTCCTGCGCACCGAGAATTTTCGTTTCAAAGTCTTTAAGCTCCGGCGTGATGTAACGTTCCGCATTAACC
This sequence comes from uncultured Selenomonadaceae bacterium, assembly GCA_905234395.1. Classification (GTDB taxonomy): domain Bacteria; phylum Bacillota; class Negativicutes; order Selenomonadales; family Selenomonadaceae; genus Quinella. The sequence continues at coordinate 35,438 of CAJOHG010000008.1, read as the reverse complement.
AACGTTTGCTTGCGAATGTAGTTGTCCGGAATTTTGCTCGCGCCGCTGTGCCGAACTTCAATGTAGTAGCCGAAAACTCGATTGTAGCCGACTTTCAACGCGCGAATTCCCGTCCGAGTTTTCTCGCGGTCTTCAAACTCCTGCAAAAAGGTTTGACTGTCCGTTGAAATGCGGCGAAGTTCATCAAGCTCCGCGTTATAGCCGCCGTTGATGATTCCGCCGTCGCGCACGGACGTTGAGGCGTTCTCGTTGATGGCGTCGTCGATAAGTTGAGCCTCGTCGTTGAAGTCGTTCAAACCGTCGCGGCAGGCAGATAAAATATCGCTCGTCACGTCACGCAAAATTTCTTTGAGTTTCGGCAACGTTCGCATGGAAATTTTCAGCGCGGTCAAATCTCTTGCATTTGCGGAGCCGACTTCAATTTTGGTCATCAAACGTTCGAGGTCGTGCACGTCGCGCAAAGTCTCCCGCAAATTCCGACGCGTCGTAAAATTTTTGAACAGCTCTTCCACAGCATCAAGCCGCCGATTAATCGCCGCAACGTCAACCAACGGACTTTCAAGCCAGCGTCTCAACAACCGAGTGCCCGGCGCAGTTTTTGTACAGTCCAGCACGGCGAAGAGCGTATCTTTTTTTGAACCGTCGCGAAGATTTTTGACGACTTCCAAATTCCGCAAAGCCGTCGCGTCCAAAATCAAGTGGCTGCTCAAATCGAGGCGCGTGAGTTTCGACAGGTGCTTTAAATCGGTGCGAACAGTCGCGTGAATGTAGCGCAAAAGATTTTCCACGGCACGAGCGGCGAGTTCAGACACGGGCAATTCGTTCGCGTCGAAATGTTGTGCGGAAAAATTTTCGTCGGAATTCTGCGCGGCGTCGACGTTCGTAAATGTGCAACCGTCAAGCTTGATGTCCGCAAAATTTTTCAGACGCTTTAGGAACGTCAAATCATCGACAATCAAAATTTCGTGCGGGCTTAAACGATACAGCTCATCGAAAAGATTTTGTTCACGTGAGCCGCCGTCATAGAGCGCGTAAAAAATTTCGCCTGTGGAAATGTCTGCGCCCGCCAATGCAATTTCCGCCGAATCTTCCAGAATCAGCACGAGATAATTGTTGACGACGTTTGTCAGCGTGTCGTCAGTTAAAATCGTGCCCGGCGTAACGATTTTTGTCAGCGCGCGTTCAGTCAGACCTTTCGCCTTCGGGTCGCCGATTTGGTCGACGAGAGCCACGCGATAACCTTTGGCGACGAGTTTTTGAAGATAACCTTCGACGGCGTGAGCAGGCACTCCGCACATCGGGACTTGTTGACGGTGCGTCAAAGTCAAGCCGAGTTCGCGCGAGCCGGTTACGGCGTCATCATTAAACATTTCAAAAAAATCTCCGAGCCGGAAGAAAAGCAATTCGTTCGGGTGCTGAAGTTTCTGCGCGTGATATTGTTCCATCATCGGCGTTAAAGTTTTGTCACTCAATTCATCATCTCCGAAAAATTTTATCACCGGCAGTTTAGCAACCGAATTCGCGTCCGTCAATCGCAACGTTTAGCTGATGTCGCCTTCGCGGTGACAAAATTTTTTTTGCTCTGATAAACTGCCCATAATTAATTCTTGCGGTATCTTGAGGCATCCACCTCGCCAAATTGCTTCAAGACTTCGGAATTTTTTTAGCCGATAAGGAGGAGCTGTTATGAATAATCCGATCGTAGATTTCATCAAATGTATGCGGGCTATTTCGTCATGTTGTTTATTGCGTCGTGGCTTGCTGAAAAATTTTTTTACGACTTCGGCGAAATTTGCATTCTGATATTGGACGGAAAGATTTTGAAAGGATTTTTACTCGCCGTGCTTGCCTACGGAGTTTACTACGCTTGCGCCTGTGCGATTATGCATTCGGGTTCGGCGAACAGCGGCAAAGTTGCCGTGATGGTGATTGTCGCCTTTTCGCTCTACGGCGTGTATCAAGATATTCAAGAATATGCCGGCGCGAAACACGTTGCGGAATTCGTCGGCACAACGATTTTGTATCTGCTCTGCACGATTGATGACACCCTGCGCATTATCGCCACACTTCACGCCATGAACGATGAGCTTTGAGACGCGAAAAAAAATTTTTTAACGGAGGCGGTTTATATGTCAAGATTCTGTTCCAAATGCAATGCCAAATTGAAACGCGGCGAAAAATTTTGCGGGACGTGCGGTCAAAAAGTCGATGCGAGTTCTGCAAATGATCTTGAATCGCATGGCGGCTACGTGGAAGATTACTAAATTGCCGACATACTCTTGAAGACAACGGGACGGCTCAATCGTTTGCGCTACTTTAAACGCATTATGGCAGTTATTGTGATTGAAATGATAGTTATACTTTTAGCTTTCATGCTGTTCACGAATTCTTACGGACAACTTTCCGGTCCGGGCAGCCTCGTCGTCGCGGCTATTCTTATCGGCGGACAAGTGATTTACTACTGCCTGAATGTTCGTCGCCTGCACGATTTAAATAAAGACGAGACGTTGGCTTATATACTCTTGGGACTCGGACTTATCAGTGCGCTGTCGAGTTCGGACGTATTCGACATGTCTGCTTTTGAAAGGTTGTCTTATTGCGTGGAGACTCTGGGAAGTTTGTATTTGCTGTTTGCGCCGGGCACTCACGGTGAAAATAATTACGGCGCAGATCCTCTCGGTTGAATCGGAAAGGTGTGACGTTAAATGAAAAGGTCGGCAATTCTGCCTTGTATCGTCTTCCTGACAGTCGGCATTATGACGGCGGGTTGCGGTGACGATTACGACAAAACGGTTTTGGTGGTGCGCAACGGTAATTTCTACATGAATCCGAATGTTCCCGTCGGCAAGGTGTTTGATCAATTTTTTGCCAATGGTAAATGGAAATCCTTCACCTCGACCGAAAACGAGACGATTGTAGAATTCAACGGCGAATGCACATGGTACAACGCTCCCGCCAATATGAAAGTTCAATTCAACGTCGAAGGCACAGATTTCATCCTGCGCTACGTCGACATCAACGGCGTTAAAATGGACTTCGACGACAGCATCGCCATCATGGATAAAGTTTTGTCGGAGTACAAATCGTAAGGAGGTGTTCGCCATGTTATTAATTTTAATAGCATTTTCGTTATCCATGTTTATTCTTTTTGTCGGCAGTTTGTGCAAGGTTGAAATACAAAAAGATAAAAATCCCGAACTCGACGCGGAAGGCAATGTCGTTAAAAAGAAAACTTACAGCGACTTTTGGGATATATTCAAAAACCTGACGTCGATTGATTGGGGATTGCTCGTATCTTTTGTTGCAGAGTTTTCTTATACGGTAAACGTCGGCGGATTCGAGAGCTTGCAAAATTCAAAAGATATCAGCGTGGATGCCGTCCTGGAAGTGGCGATTTTCACCGTCGCGCAAATTGTCGGCTTCGTGATTTTCTTTTACGTAATCTACGGTATTTTGTCGCTCGTCAATTTTCACGGCAACAATGAACAGGCTCGCAGAAACACCGCCATTTGGATAACTGTCGCGATTGATTTGTTTCTTGTGTTGTCCTTGCCCGAAGTTTAATTTTTTTTCGACGCGTATTTAAATTTGTAGTTGTTTCATGTTAAAATCTTTGCGGAGGCGAAGTCCATGGTTGACAGCAAAAATATCGAAAACTTTATCGCCGCTTACATCGCCAAAAATTTCGACAAGACTGCCGCGCCGCGAAAATTTGAGGCACACGGTCTTATGCGCAACTTTGAGCTTGACGAGGTGGATTTTTTAAGACTTTACTCGCAGGGAAAACACGGGCTCGAAACTTTTTCCGAAATGCTGATGCGTTTGATTGAAGAGAGCGGCGAAAAAAATTCCGTCATCTACAAACGCGCCAACATCGACCGTCGCCACTTTTCCAAAATCGCAAACCACGTCGACTATCAACCGAGCAAGCAAACGGTTTTGGCATTTGCCATCGCACTCAAGCTTGACTTTTCACAAACGCGGGAACTTTTGGCTTTGGCAGGTTTCACGCTCACAAAATCGAATCTTGCCGACGTGATAATTTCGTTCTTCATTGAGTACAAAATTTTCGACGTGGACTTGGTCAATCAAATTCTCTACAAATACAATCAACCGTTGCTCGGCGGCTGACGAAAAATCAAATGTTTTTTAAAGAATCCCATTGTATGATAAGCTTAAGGAGGTAAATATCAAATGAAAAGAGCCAACGAGGCTAAAGGAACTCTCGGCGGTCTCACGGGAAACAAAATCGGCACGGAAATGGACAGAAAATCGGAAAGGAGTTTTAGGAAATGAATAACCTCACGGAGATAGTTTTTATTCTCGATCGCTCCGGCTCAATGGCGGGATTGGAATCGGACACTATCGGCGGTTTTAACGCAATGATTGAGAAACAGAAATCTGAAGCTGAAGGCGACGCGCTTGTCTCGACGATTCTGTTTGACCATGAATCAATCGTTCTGCACGACAGAATTCCGCTTGAGGACGTGCAACCTTTGACGCGGAAAGATTATCAAGTGCGCGGGACAACTGCCTTGCTCGACGCGATAGGTGACGCCGTCAAGCATATTAAGAACGTCCACAAATACGCACGCGAAGAAGATCGTCCGCAGAAAACTTTGTTCGTCATAACGACCGACGGCATGGAGAACGCCAGCTGCAAATTCAGCTACGCGGACATCAAAAAGCTCATTGAACGGCAAAAGGAACTCGGTTGGGAATTCGTCTTCATGGGCGCGAATATTGACGCCGTGGAAGTCGCAGGTCACATTGGCATTGACGCCCGCCGCGCAGTCAACTATCACGCCGACGAGGAAGGCACCGCTCATGTTTTCGGAGCAATGGCGAATTTTGCACGCGCATTCAGAGCCGCACCGTCAAGAACTGCCATGAGTGATGAATCGTGGCGCGAAGACATCGACGAGGACTTTAAACGCCGCAAATAATTTGTTTAAGGCACCGCCGAATTCTGACGTTAAAATTCCCTAAGAAAATTTACATCGCCCGTTACGTGTGATAAAATTCCGCGCAGAAGTTGAACTCAAGCACGACAAATAAACGGCGACCATTTACTAAAGCGACGAAGAAAGTTTGACTTCGCCGCTAAATTTTTTAAGGAGGGAATTATCATGTCAAAGCAAGTTACGATTCAAGGCGGCACAAAAAACGGCACGAGCGGTGACGATTCGCTGTACACACTCGTGATAACGTACAGTGAAAAGAGCGACACTCGGACTTACACCTATTATAAACGCCTCTACGGCAAGGACGGCGACGACCGTTTGGAAAACAATGCGTCCATATCGCCCGCAACATTGGACGGCGGAAACGGCAACGACACCATTTACAATTATCGCGGCGGTCACAAAGCAAAAATTTACGGCGGAGACGGCAACGATGACATTCGCGACGGCGAATATAATTCCGGCAACAATTACGTCACGATAAGCGCGGGCAACGGCAACGATTACGTTTACCGGTACGGCAATAATCCTTCAATCGTCGGCGGCAACGGAAACGATTCCCTTTACAGCTACAACAGCGACTTTGCAACGATTTACGGCGGCAACGGTGACGATTCAATTTACAACTACGGAAAAAAATCAAAGCTAAGCGGCGGAGACGGCAACGATACCATTTACGGCAACGGAGACAGCTTATCAATCGTCGGCGGCACCGGAAATGATTCACTTGTCGGTTACGGCTCTAAATTGACGATTCGCGGCGGCAAAGGCAACGATTCAATCAGCGGCGGAGGTTCAAACTATGATACTTATCTCGGCGTGAATGTCTTGCTTGACGACACAATCGGCAACAATCATTTCCGCCTGCACTATTCCTCGAAAAGTTCAATCATCAGCGGCGCAGGCTCCGATTTTGTCAGCATGGAAAGCAACTCGAAGGCTTTAATCAAGTTGGGCGAAGGCAAAAACACCTTAAGCTCCCGCTACGATAAAAATTCCACGATTCTTGCCGGCAAGGGCAACGACAGCTTATCTTTTTACAACGCCACAAATCTTTCAATCAATGCGGGCGACGGCAACAATCACATTGGAGTGGGCACCTTTGTGTATTCAGTCGACTCGACGAAAAATAAAATTCTCGCGGGCAAGGGCAAAGATACAATCGGCGTCTGCAGTACTTACACTTCAATCAACGCGGGCGCGGGCAACGATTCAATCAGACACATCGGCGCGAACTCAACCATACGCGGCGGCTCCGGCAACGATTGGATTTTCAATTACGACGGTCAGCATGACTACGCTCACGACAATACAATCAGTTCCTACAATTTGATTGACGGCGGCAAGGGCAACGATACTCTCGGCACCGTTTGCGACAACGTCACGCTCATGGGCGGCGCGGGCAACGATTATCTCGACGGCGTCGGCACCGATAAAGTTCTGTTCGACTGCGGCGACGGCAATGACACGGTTTTAAACTCAACGGACATCAACAAGCAACTTTCCACCAACACGACAATTATCGGCGGCGCGGGCAACGATTCGATTCACAACATCGCCAATTACGTCACAATCGTCGGCGGCACGGGCAACGATACAATTTGGCTCGATACCGCTCTTGCCGGCAGACGTCCCGCACGTTATGAAATCGGCGGCGAAAATGTTCTGGTCAAATACACGTCGGGCGACGGCAACGACTTGATTCAAGGCTTCGACTCGAAGGCGACACTTTCAATCAGCGGCGGCACTTACACTAAAAAGACGAGCGGCAAAAATTTAATCGTCACCGTCGGCAAAGGCAAGATCACTTTGGAAGGCGCGGCAAGTTTGGATTCGCTCAACATCACGAGCGACTATGTTAAAGTCACCGACAAGACCAAATCTCCCGTGACCGTCAGCTCCGCAATAAAGACAATCGACGCTTCTGCGCGGACAATCGCCGCAAGCATTAAGGGCAACGCATTGGATAATTCAATCGTCGGCGGCAAAGGTAACGATTCACTCTACGGCAGGGCAGGCAACGATACCATTCTCGGCAACGCGGGCAACGATAAACTTTACGGCAGCAACGGCAACGACATTCTCAAGGGCGGCGCGGGCAACGATTCACTTTGGGGCGACAAAGGCAACGACAGCTTATGGGGCAACGCAGGCAAAGACACGTTTATCTATGCGGACGGCGACGGCAAAGATGTTATCTACGGTTTCGAGAACGACGACTTGCTAAAAATCACGGGAACTTTCTCCACGTCTTATAATAAATCAAAGGCGGAAGTCTATTTCAAAGTCGGCACGACAGCCAAAGCAATTACGCTCCACGATTTCACCGCGTCAACTTTCCACGTCAACAGCTCGACTTACAAAATCAGCGGCGGCAAATTCAAGAAACAATAATCGGCACGCGAAAAATTTATCTCTCGACAAAATTTGCCGTTTAGAAAGCGACATTAAATTTCCCTTGACAGGGCGCGGCGTTTCAATTAAAATCGCGTGAGTATGGCGGTTTGCCGATGTTTCCATTAGCCCCGGGCAAAAGCGACCTCCGTCAATTCACAGTCAGTCATGGAGGAAATTTCATGAAAGATACGTACATTGCAAAGGCGGGCGACGTTGAGCGGAAATGGTACATCGTCGACGCCGAAGGAAAAACCGTCGGACGTTTGGCGGCTCAAATCGCAAGCGTCCTGCGCGGCAAAAATAAACCCGTGTTCACGCCTCATGTCGATACCGGCGACTTTGTCATTGTCATCAACGCGGCAAAAGCTGTTTTCACCGGCAAAAAGTTGCGCAAAAAAGTTTACTTCCACCACACCGGCTATCTCGGCGGCGGCAAATATGAAACTGCGGGCGATTGGATGAGAAAATTTCCCGAACGCGTCATTGAACACGCCGTCCGCGGTATGTTGCCGAAAAATAAACTCGGCGCGAATCTGTTCAGAAAACTTCACGTCTTCGCCGACGACAAACATCCCTACGCCGCGCAGAAGCCCGAAGAACTCAAAATTGAAACGCGCTAAGGAGTGAATGAAATGGCACAAGTAAGCTACTACGGCACAGGTCGCCGCAAAAGTTCAGTTGCCCGCGTGCGACTCGTTCCCGGCGACGGCAAAGTCACGATTAACAATCGCGCAATGGAAGAATATTTCGGCTTGAAGACTTTGGAGTTGATTGTCCGTCAACCGCTCGTTCTTACCGAAATGGAAGACAAATACGACGTGATAGTCAACGTCAAAGGCGGCGGCACCACCGGTCAAGCGGGCGCAATTCGTCACGGCATCACCCGTGCATTGATGGAACTCGATGCTGATTTACGTCCCGCGCTCAAAAAGGCAGGTTTTGTCACTCGCGACCCGCGTGAAAAGGAACGTCGTAAATACGGTCTCAAAAAGGCTCGCAAGGCATCACAGTTCTCGAAACGTTAATCAGAAATTTTTATACAAAAAATTCTCCCGGCTCGAAAGTCGCGGAGAATTTTTTTTGTCGATTGCAAATCAAATGTTCGCGAAGAATTTTCGGCGCGCCTTACGAAGGTCATTGCTGAAACGTTCCTCTTCGCTGAAAATACACCCGCAATAATTTTGCCGATAAAGTCCCAATTCCAAACTCAAATCTATTCCTTCTTGCCAACCTGCGCGGAAGTCTTCATAAAAAAATTTCACGCCGAACATTTTGGCAAAGTGCTCGGCGATTTTTTTCATAAGCTCGTGATTTTGATGACGGCTGTAGAAAAGCGTCGACGTAAACAGCTCAAAATTATTTTCCGCCGCAAAACGTGCAGTCTCATTCAATCGCCACGAATAGCATATCCCGCAACGTTTATGAAAACCGTCGGCAAATTGAATCGTGTCCTGCTCATCGACGACGCTTGAAACTTTTGCCAGATATTCGCGCAGTCGATAATGATTGTCCGCGAAAAATTTTATCCCGACTTTTTCGGCAAAGTCCCGCGCAGTTTGAAGTCGACGTTTCCATTCTTGGTGCGGGTGAATGTTCGGGTTGAAGAAATAGCCGACAGGTTCAAAGCCTTCTTCGCGCAAACGTTTGGTCGGATAGCATGAGCACGGTGCGCAACACATGTGCATCAAAATTTTCATCAATAGATATGGTACTCCTTCCACGGAATTTGATCGAGCCGAATCGATTGCAGGAACGCGACAATATCTTTGCGACCGTAATAATGCGGCGTGCCGTTTGCGTCCTGCGACATTAAAATTATCGGCATGTTTCTAAAAAATTGCGACAGCTGATTTCGGACACGAATCGCCCGCGACGTGTAATTGGTCACCGTGCGATTGACAACGACGATTGCGAACGTTACGCCCTGTTCAATTATGACTGCTCCTTGAATCTTCATGATAATCACCTGCCTTTTCACCAATTCTTTGACTTGTTCCAAAATGCCGGGCTCAACATCGCAAGCACCGTGAAAATTTCAAGTCGACTTAAAAACATGAATCCGCACGCGCAAAATTTACTAAAGCTCGGCAACAAATTATAACCGCTCGTCGCGCCTTCAATGCCGAATCCCGGTCCGACGCTTGCCATTGTCGAAACACTGACGCTTATGCTGTTGACAAAATCAATCCCGTCGAACATCATCACCGCCGCAAATAAAACATCCATCACGACGACTGCAAAGAAAAATTTCGCCGCGCCATAGACAATATCGGCGTCAATCGATCGTCCGCTCAACATCACACTGCTGATTAGATTCGGATGAATTTTTTGCCGAACAATCAGCGCAACGAATTTGAACAGCAAAATTATTCTAGCGACTTTCAAGCCGCCCGCCGTCGAACCTGCGCAACCGCCTAAAAACATCGTCATCATCAGGAAAGCTTTGCTGAGCGGCGGATAAGTGTCAAAGTCATGCGCAACAAAGCCCGTCGTCGAAGATAAGCTTGCCACGTGGAAAATTGCGGCGCGAATGGCATTTTCCGCATCAATTTGCATTTCCAAAATTAAATCGACCGCGATAACCACCGCCGCGACAGAAATTATCATCAGATACGTGCGAAACTCCGTGTTCTTGAAAATTGAGCCGACGCCGCGCTTAAAAGCCAACGCATACATCGCGAAACTGCCGCTCGACACGACCATAAAAAACGCCATGCAATATTCAAGGTAAGCGTTGCCGTATTCGCCGACCGTGCTGTTGTAAATGCCGTAACCGCCCGTGGCAATCGTCGTCATCGCGTGGTTTATCGCCGCAAACGGATTGAGACCACACAAAAAATACGCAGCCGCACAAATTATCGTGAACAGGACGTAGACGCTGAACAGAGCCTTTGCATTGTCGCGAATCCTCGGCATTTGACGATCCTTTGTCGGCCCTGTCGTTTCAGCTTTTAAAATGTACATGCCGCCGCGTCCGAATTGCGGCAAAATCGCCATGAAGATAACGACAATTCCAAGTCCGCCGAACCAATTCGACAAACTCCGCCACAGCAAAATTGAGCGAGGCAAAATTTCTACGTCGTCAAAAACTGTCGCGCCCGTTCCGCTGAATCCCGAAAACGATTCGACCATGCTGTCGAGCAAATTCAGATAACCGCCCGCGAAATACGGCACGAGACCGAGAATTGAAATTAACAGCCAGCCGAGTCCCGTGACCGCAATTCCTTCGCGAATGCCGACGTTGTCTTTGCCCTGCAGTCCGCCGAAACGTTCCAATTCAAATGTTGCCGCCAAGCACAGGAAAATTGACAGCAGAAAAGCTGCCGCGCCGTCGAATTCTTCAGTTGTTGCCGCCAAAATAAACGGAGGGATCATTGCCGCGCCGCAAAACAAAGTTAAGTAGCCGAGCAAGCCCGAAACGATTCGCCGATTCATTGAGCGTTGAGCATTGCGCCGACCGATTCAACGACCGCCGACGCTTGACCTTTGACAAAATCTTTTGCCGTGTTGACGGTGTAACCGCCGAATTTTTTTATCATTGGCAGATCGTTCGATTCGTCGCCGATGACAAAAATTTTCGCGCCGCGCCAATTCATCAGCTCCAAAAGATTTTCGACGCCTTGAGCTTTGTTAATGCCTGCCGTCACGATATCGACGCTGTGGGTATTTTTTTGCGCATGAATCACGTCGCCGAATTTTTCGTTGAGAATATCGGTTGCGAATTGAGCGGCATCGGGCGAAGGAAAATCCAACGCGAGCTGATTGATTTTCGGAAGCGAATCAATCTGCGCGGCGTCGACGATTGTCAACGGGAAGTCCCAACGATTTTTTTCACGCAGAACCCACGACGATTCTTTGACGCGTGCACAAAAAATTTTATCGGCAGCCTCGAATGCAAAATGGAACGTCTCTTGAACGCAAGGCTCGTCGACAATCGCGCACAGAAAATTTTTCGGAAGTTCGCTCTCGAAAATGATTCGTCCGTCGCCGCCGTAAATGACAGCACCGTTGTCGCAGATAATAAAGTCAACGTCAAGCGCGAAGTCTTGCAGATGTTTTATCAACATAACATAAGCTCGACCCGTCACAATGCCGAATTTATTTCCAGCCGCCTGCCAATTTTTAATCGCCGCCAAATCAGCCGCAGAAATTTTTTCATTACGATAAAGCGTGCCGTCGAAATCGCTTGCCGCAACTTTAAAGCTCATAAATCATCGCCTCCGTCGCTCTGAAATAATTTTTCTTGTCGCTGTAGTTGCCGAAAATTTTTCTCGCGCCGTCAAAAATTTTCGCGGGCAATTCAACGTTGTGCGTCGTGAAGTTTACGGCGGTGATAATTTTTTTGTCGCCGAGCGTGCGCGTGAAAATGAACAGCTCCTCGTTGTCGTGATAAAGTTCCGCGTATTCGCCGCGAATCAAAACGTCGTTTGAATTGCGGAACGCGCTCAACGTCCGATAAAAATTCAACACGGAATTTGCGTCGCGAGCCTCCGATGCGGCGTTGCAAGTTTTAAAATCGTCGTGAACGGGCAGCCAAGGTTTTCCCGACGTGAATCCCGCATTTGCCGACGAATTCCACTGCATCGGAGTCCGAGCATTGTCGCGACTGAATTTGTGCACGAAACGCATCGCCTGCTTATCGCTCAAGCCGTCAGCCCGCGCAATGTCGTATTGTCCGCGCGAAGAAATGTCGTCGTAGTCGTCAATCGATTTGAACGCCGCATTTGCAAAACCGAGCTCTTCGCCTTGATAAATGAACGGTGTCCCGCGCAGAGTGAACAGAATCATCGCCAGAGCTTTTGCCGCCAAAATTTTATCGGAGCCGTGCGGAAAGAAAATATTCACCGAGCGAGGCTTGTCGTGATTCTCAAAATAAATCGGATACCAACTTTCGCGCGTCGCAATTTGACTTGCCGTCAACGCCGCTTTGAGTTCGCTGAGCTTGAAAAGTTCCGCGTAGTGCCAAACTTCGCCGTGCGGGAACATAACATTGACGTGACTGAATTCAAACAGCATATCGAAGACGCCGCGTTCGCCGACCCAATCGGGCAATTCTTCGGGCTTGACGCTGTTTGCTTCGGCAACGGTAAAAATGTCGTGTCCGTCGAAAACTTCGCGTTTGAATTCGCGCAGAAAATCCAAAATGCCGGGCGTGTTGGCAATCATGTTGTGCACGGAGCAAGTGCCGTCCGAATCGGCAACACCGTCGACAAATTCGGCGGGCTTCTTGATGTAAACAATCGCGTCAATTCTGAAACCGCCTACACCGCGATTAATCCAGAAATTTGCGGCGTCGTAGAGTGCGCGTCGAACGTCGGGATTTTCCCAATTCAAATCGGGTTGAGCCGTCGCGAAGGTGTGCAGATAAAATTGTTGACGCTCCTCGCACCACTGCCATGCACTGCCGCCGAAAATTCCGCGCCAATTCGTCGGAGCAGAGCCGTCGGGTTTTGCATCGCGCCAAATGTACCAATCGGCTTTGGGATTGTCGCGACTTGATTTTGATTCGAGAAACCACGGATGCTTATCGGACGTGTGATTGTAAACCAAATCCATTACAATTTTTATGTCGCGCGCCTTCGCTTCGGCAATGAGTTCGTCAAAATCTTCAAGCGTGCCGAAACGCGGATCAATCGCCGTGTAGTCCGCAATGTCGTAGCCGTTATCAATCATCGGCGAAACGTAAATTGGCGTTAACCAAATCGCTCCGACGTTTAAACTCTTAATGTAGTCGAGCTTTTGAATCACGCCGCGCAAATCGCCGGTGCCGCTGCCTGTCGTGTCGAGAAAACTTTTCGGATAAATTTGGTAGACGGATTTTTTCTGCCACCACTTCAAATTTTCGGCGGCGACAACAAAATTCGTTGGATTTATCATCGTCATTGCCGTCAAAGCCATCACTCCCTGGATAAATGTTCGCCTGTTCATTTTATCACCTCGCCAAAAATTTTACCGCAATCGAAAAGCCTTGACAATGATTTGTTTGCCAATTCGCCGCAAATGCGCTATATTCTACAGAAAAAATTTTGGAGACTAATCAAATGCAAATAATAGGAATCAGATTGAGACGGGCGGGAAAAATTTTTTTCTTCGAGCCTGCCGAGGAAGTGCTAATCAAAGGCGATTGGGTCATCGTTGAAACAGTGCGCGGGCTTGAATGCGGTCAAGTGGTCGTCGAGCCGCGAGAATTGCTTGCCGATGAAAATTTGCAGTCGGAACCGGGCGTGCCGCTCAAAAAAGTTTATCGCAAGGCAACACCGCAAGATTTAATTCAGCTTGAAGAAAATCGCGAGGCTGAACGTCGAGCATTTGAAATCGGGCTGGAAAAGATTCGCGAACACGATCTGCCGATGAAATTAATCAACGTCGAGTTCACCTTTGACGTGAACAAAATAATTTTTTTCTTCACAGCAGACGGGCGCGTAGACTTCCGAGACCTCGTGAGGGATTTGGCGTCAATCTTCCGCACGCGAATTGAACTGCGTCAAGTCGGCGTTCGCGACGAGGCAAAACTTTTGGGCGGCATGGGCGGTTGCGGACGACCTCTTTGTTGCGCGTCATTCCTTGGCGATTTTATTCCCGTGTCGATTCGCATGGCTAAAGATCAAAATTTGTCGCTCAACCCGACGAAAATTTCCGGCGTGTGCGGGCGATTGATGTGCTGTCTCAAATACGAGAACGATTTGTATTGCGAGAACTGTCCGCGCCAAAATATCACCTTCCGTCCGCGTCAAGGCAGTCGCGTTATCGTTGCCGACGGTGAGGGCAAAGTCGTTGCGGTGAGTTTTTCGCGCAGAAACGCCACGATTCTCCTCGACACGAATAAAACTGTCGTCGCCGGGTGGGAAGATATTTTGCCCGTCGATGCCGAGGAACTTGAGCAGACTGAAGAGCCTGCGCCGATTGAAGAAGTCAAACCGATTGAGCCGCCCAAGCCCGAACGTCCGCCGCGTGAAGAACGTCCGCAACGTCCCGAACGTCCGCGCAGAACGGATGCTTTTAATCGCCGCTACAATCGCCCGGAAAATTCTGAGCGTGACACTCGTCCCGAACGTCCGCAACGTCCTCGCGGAGACAGATCACGCCGTCCGCCGCGCAGAGACTACAAGAAATGAACGACGAAAATTTTTTGCGCGAAGGTGAACGTCTCGATGATTTAATGCGTTCGGGAAGAAAAATCATTCAAGACCCGCGCGAATTCTGTTTTTCGATGGATGCCGTATTAATCGCGCACTTCCCGCACTTCAAAAAAAATTCTCGCGTCATTGATTTGGGAACGGGCACGGGCGTCATACCGCTGTTAATCGCCGACAACGTCCGAGAAATTTGCGCAGTCGAATTAAATTCGCGGGCAGTTGATTTGGCACGGCGCAACGTCGAACTCAACGGCTTAACCGAAAAAATTTCCGTCATGGAGGGCGATTATCGTCGGCACCGAGAAATTTTCAAAGCAGAGACTTTCGACGCGGCAATCGCAAATCCGCCATACACACCGCTGAAAAACGGCGAGGCGAATAAAATTTTCGGAATAGCGCGGGCACGTCACGAGTTCACGGCGACATTGGAAGACGTTGTTACGGCGGCGAGGTACGTTTTGAAATTTCACGGCGCGTTCTACATGATTCACCTTGCGTCAAGATTGTGCGAGATTGTCGACGCGTTGCACCGCCGGCAAATGGAAATGAAACGTTTGCGAATGATTCACCCGAAACCGAATCGAGACGCGAATTTAATCATGTTGGAGGCAGTCGTCGGCGCGAACGCGGGCAACTTAAAAATTTTGCCGCCGCTGATTGTGCATAACGAGGACGGCTCTTATACCGAAGAAATTTTCAAAATCTACAACGAGTGAACAATTCATCGGCAAAAAAATATCGGGACATTGCAAAATTTGCAGTGCCCCGATTTTTTATCGGCAACCTTTAAAATCTGACTTCGACGCCGCGACTTTGCAGATACTCTTTGACCGCGCGAATGGTGTATTTGCCGTAATGGAAGACGCTCGCCGCCAAAACCGCATCCGCTTTGCCGTCAACAAGCACGTCGTAAAAATGTTCAAGCTTACCTGCGCCGCCCGAAGCAATGACGGGAACATTAACCGCCTCGCTGACCGCACGCGTCAATTCGATGTCGTAGCCGTCTTTGGTGCCGTCGGCGTCCATGCTCGTCAAAAGAATTTCGCCCGCACCGAGTTCAACGCCGCGTTTGACCCATTCAAGACAATCGATACCTGTTGGAGTTCTGCCGCCGTTGACGTAAATTTCCCAGCCGTTATCAGAGCGTTTTGCATCGACCGCAAGCACGACGCATTGACTGCCGAAACGTTTTGCGCCGTCGCTGATTAGTTGAGGATTTTTTACCGCCGCACTGTTGACGGAAATTTTATCCGCTCCCGCCGCCAACATCACGCGCATATCTTCAACGGTGCGAATGCCGCCGCCGACCGTGAACGGAATAAAAACTTGAGCCGCACAATTTTTGGCGACTTCAACCATTGTGCCGCGACCTTCGTGCGAGGCGGTGATGTCCAGAAAAACGAGTTCGTCCGCACGTTCCAAATCGTAGCGTTTGGCAAGTTCAACGGGATCTCCGGCGTCGCGCAGTCCGACAAAATTCGTGCCCTTGACGACGCGTCCGGCTTTCACGTCCAGACACGGAATAATTCTTTTAGTCAACATATCAATCACCTTAAAGAGTTGAATTCGATTTTTTTGCTCGGCGTCAGAGATTTTAACGGCGCGTTGACGAATTGATTAATTGCCGTCCATGTCACGTCGAAATTGTCAAGAAATGCCGTATGCCACGCTTTAGGGATAACGCACAGCCGCGAATTGACAATCAGTTGATGAGCCGCCAAAACCGTCGCAACGGGCGCATGGTCGTCCTCGTCGCCGACAATCAACAACACCGGGCATTTGATTTTTGAAAAGGTTTCCGCACCGATATTCTGTTCGCTCCAAAATTTCATGTAGTCGTTTAAAAATTCCTGCCAACGTTCAGGCTCCGGGCGAATTTTTTTCTGCGCGGCGAAAAATTCTGCGTCAACCTGCTCCAACGCGGCAAAGTCAATCGTCGCAGGGAAATAGCCCGCCGTCAAAGTTCCTGCACCAATCGCCGTGATTCGTTCGACACGTTCGGGATAAAGCGCGGCAATTTCGTAGGCGGTATAAGCTCCGTCGCTGAATCCGAGAATTTGCACGGGCGCGGAAATTTTCAACGCGTCGAGAACTGCAAGAGCATCGTCGGCTTTTTGAGCATAAGTCAGCGGTGAATGACCGATCTCCGAACGTCCGTGACCGCGCGTCGACATCACAATTAACTGATGATTTTCTTTAAGCTCGTCGAGAATTTTTCCGAGTTCATAAGGACTGCCGACGCCTCCGCCGTGCAGAATCAGAATCGGTTCGCCCTTGCCGTAAATTTCGTAATAAATCTTCGCGTCGCCGGTCTCAACGTAATTGCCAACCGTCAAATTGTCGCCGTAAGGAGTGGTGCTGCCGACTGCGTTGCCCTGCATGAAATATCGCATAAAAAATCCTCCAAAAAATTTTTCGCGAGACATTTTAATCGATACGCGCCGCTTTGTAAAATTGATTCGGCACGAAAAAATTTTAAATGTAACCGACACTTGACGCGAAAATTCTTTTACTGTATCATACTTTATATTTTTATTTCACGGAGGATTTGTTCATGACGGAAGATTTAACTAAACACTTGTATGTTGAAAACGTCGAAGAGTGGCAGAAAAAATTATCCGCCAAAAGTTTTTCCGACGGACATCCAAGTGTTCAAACCGTTGAACGAGGAATTTTTTTGCCGGCTCATGAGATTGAAACGGGCTATGAAGGCGGAGTCTGTGACAGTGATTTTAATTTCGTCGCGGGTTATACGAGAAGAGTGCCGCCTCAAAAGCCAAAGGGAAATGTTGAATATTGTGACCTTCTTACCTCATATGCCGTCGACAGAGAAAATATCGTTCAGCTTGATGAAGACGTAATTTTTGGCGGAGCTTTAAGAGGACATTTCGGACACTTCATGTTGGAAGGTTTTTGTCGATTGTGGTATGTCATACAGCATCCCGAATTAAAACAAAAAATATTGTTCCTCCCCTATCGTGGCAGACACAGACCGTGGTTTGACGAGTTCTTCAGATTAATGGGTCTCGAAAAAGAGCGGATAATTTACGTCGACGACAAGCCGATACAATGTCGTTCAATCACAATTCCCGAACAATCATGCTATGCTCCGAGTATGTTCATGAAGGAATTTTTGACTCCATATCAAGCCATAAAAGAACATGTAACACCGAGTGAATACAAAAAGATCTATTTTACGCGGACGAGTTATGACGCTCCGCAGAAATCTTTGAATCAAGCGCATTGCTTTAACGAAAAATATTTCGAAGACTTTTTTGAGTCACGCGGTTTTAAGATTGTTGCACCGGAAAAGTTGAGCATCGAAGAACAAATTTCTCTTGTCATGGGTGCGGACGAAATTGCCTCAACGATGGGGACTTTGACACATTGGGCGTTGTTCTGCAAACCGACCGCGAAATTCATCATGTTTCCGCGCACCCATACGACGCACCTGTTGCATTTTCAATTTTTCATTAATGCGGCAATCAATCTTAAAGATCTGTACATTGTTGACGTTTCCAAAAGCCCTTTGCAACCGTATAGTCATTACGGCGCATGTATGCTCGGCTCGACCAAATATTGGAAAGAATTTGTGGCGGATTATTTCGGCGAACAAATTGACGAAGATGATGACAGCCCGCATTTCGGCGTGGCGTTGGACACATATACCGACTTTTGGTGTCGGAAATATGTCGGTGCGGAATCGGAGAACTTTGATACAGTTTTAAATTCGCTTAAGGATATATGCAACCGAATCGTTACATTGGAGCGGGAGCGCATTAAATATCGCCCTGTGCTTACCTATCAGACACATGCAGCCAAAGACGGCTGGAGTGCGTGGATGCTCGAAAATCAAATCAGCAACTCACTCGATCAAAATCATGACATTCAAGCGATCAAAATAAATTTCTCTAAACCGTTTTACGGCATTTTTTATTCGGTATATTACAACGAACAGGAAGGCTGGTCGCAGGAAGTTTGCAACGGCGAGCAGGCGGGCACGACGGGCAAACGTAAACCCATCACGGGCATAAAAATTCGGCTTGACGAGGCGGGCGCAAGTGTATTCGACCTCCTCTATCGCGTGCATACCTTCGACGACGAATGGACTGCTTGGGCGAAAAACGGCGAGGAGCTACTTTCACAGGGCGTAAATTTAAATGCCATTCAAATAAGGTTGGCAAGCAAATAAATTTTGGAACGACCAAAAAATCCTCGACAACGCGTCGGGGATTTTTTATATCAAAAACTGTTCAATATGCCGTCCAAACCTTCGCGCCGATAAATTTCTTTGCAGCGGTGCAAATGTTGTTGAATGATATTGTCCAAAGCTCTCATGCTCAACATTTCGACGGGAGCACGGTCATCGGACAAAATATTTTCGCCAATCGGAGGTGTCGTCCAATTTTCTGCAATGTGAATCATCAGCCGAGATAAGTTTTCGTCGTCAAGATTTTCTGCGCGGGCGTGAAGTTGATTTAAAATTTTATCATCAGCCGCCGCGAATAAAACTCTGTTCGTGACGTTGTTGGCGTCAATCGTCCGCAACGCCGAAAAATTTTTAGCAATCGTGTCAATCAAGTACTCGTTGATGTTGCCGCGCATGTTCATGTTGACGACCATCACTCCGCCCGAATTCAAATGACTTTTGACCAGTGAAAAAAATTCAATCGAGCTCATCTGGAACGGCGGCGAAATATCTTGAAAGGCGTCGACCAAAATCACGTCGTAAAAATTTTTGTCGGCTTGCAGAAAGGCGCGACCGTCATAAGTGACGACTGCGACATCTTCGGGCAAGGAGAAATATTTTTTTGCCAACGCGGTGATTTTATCGTCAATCTCAACGCCCGTAATCTGCGCGGACGGAAAATATTTCTTGCACTGTTCAGCAAAGGTGCCCGTGCCCATGCCGAGAATCAAAATTTTTTTGCCGCCGGTCAAAAGCGGAGCCGCAAGCGCGTAATCGTAATACATGCCCGTCAAACCGCCACTTTTTATCTTAATCGACTGCACGCCGAACAAAACATTTGTGGAGAAAATAATTTTGTCGGAAGTCTCGCGAACTTGCAGATAATTGTAAATCGATTCGCCTTCGTAGCGCAGATTTTTTTCCCAGAACGCAAAACTGTTCGAGTTGCCGATGATCGTGCACGCAATAAAAATCACGACGGCTCCCGCGCAGAAAATTTTCTTCGCGCCGAGGCTCACGAAATAAATTATGCCAATCGACAGGAGAATTCCGGAGAAAATCAAAAATGTTATCGCGGTGCCGACTGCCGGAATTGTCACGAAAGTTGGCAGGAACGTCCCGATAATGCTGCCGATTGTGTTGAACGCGTTGAGGTTGCCGACGATTCGTCCGTTGTGTTCGAGATTGTCGGTTGCATATTTTACAAGCGACGGCGTGACAGTTCCGAGCAAAAACAGCGGCGCGACGAAAATTGCCATGCACGAGATGAATGCCGACCAAATTAAAAGGTTCGTGTCGATGGCGACGATTAACACGCCCGCGACTGCGATAATCAGATATTTTCCGAGCACGGGAATTGCGCCAATCCACAGCGCGGCGAAAATCAATCGGCGATAAAGTTTTGCGGGATTTTTATCGGAATCTGCGCGGCGACCGCCCCAAACATTTCCGAGCGCGAGAGCGATCATTATCGTGCCGATGATGATTGTCCAGACGATTTGCGACGAGCTGAAATACGGCGCGAGAAGTCTTGCGGCACCGAGTTCGACAGCCATTATCGACATGCCCGAAAAAAATTCCGTGGCGTAGAGAAAATTTTTGTTGCCGAGAAGCGGCGAAGGTCTTAAATTCATTCGGAAAGCTCCTTTGAAAAATTTTTGCGCGGCGATTTGCTGAGATTGTCGGAAAAATTAATCGCGTCCATTGGATGCAACGTCACGTTGCAAAAAAATTCCGTGGCGTAGAGAAAATTTTTGTTGCCGAGAAGCGGCGAAGGTCTTAAACTCATTCAGAAAGCTCCTTTGAAAAATTTCCTAAAAGCTAAAAGCTCAAAGCTCAAAGCTAAAATCGGAGGCGATATTGTGATAGTTTTGATTGATTACGGCGTGGGCAATTTGTACAGCGTTGCGAAAGCCGTTGCGAGTGTCGGCGGCGACGTGAAAATTTCAAGTGCGGCTGATGATTTGAAACGTGCGGAGAAAATTATTTTGCCGGGCGTGGGAGCATTCGGCGACTGCATGAAAAATCTTGCGGCGACGGGCTTGATACCGACCATTGAACGCGAAGTTGCTAATGGTAAAAAAATTTTGGGCATTTGCGTCGGACTGCAGATTTTGTTCGCGGGCAGTGAAGAATCTCCCGCAGTTGACGGGCTGAAAATTTTTAGCGGACACGTCAGAAAAATTCGCGCGGACGGTTTGAAAATTCCGCACATGGGTTGGAACTCAATTAAATTCGGCGACTCAAAACTTTTTGCGGGCTTGAGCGGCGAGCCTTACTTTTATTTCGTGCACAGCTATCACGCCATAGCCGACGACAAAAAAATTATCGCGGCGACGACAACTTACGGCGAGACTGTCACTGCGGCGATTGAGCATGAAAATATTTTTGCGACACAATTTCATCCCGAAAAGTCCGGCGATGTCGGCTTGCACGTCCTGAAAAATTTCGTCGACGCTTGAAAAATTTTTCGTGCCGTGATAAGATTCGCGCAGTTAATGAGACAAAACGAAAGGCAGGTCGTCGGTGCCGGAATGTCGACTTCCTCCTGATGAAACGTGTTGCGCCGGAGATCGTCGTTTCAGCTTGGGATGGCTACGGTGTTCTAACTATTGAACAGCACGAGCAACGTCGCGACGAGATTTGCGGCTTGCAGAACAAGACAAAACGAAAGGCAGGGCGTCGGATTTACCGCGTTGACTTCCTCTCGGTTAATAAGACTACTCGCGAAGAAGCCGTCTGGCGAACGGCTTTTTTCGTACTCGAATTACTTCAAGTACGTAAGCAACATCAGAACAGTTTGGATTAAGCTGAGCGTGAGCATCAACCAATCGAATTTGTCCATGACATCACCCCCTCTCTTTTTGAGAGGAAGCCGAGCTACCTAGCCCTGTCTTTCGCGCGAAATAATATCACACGGCAGAAAAATATTCAAGATAATTTTCAGACAACAATCTCTTCCGATAATGCGGAAGGGAATTTTTTTATTTGCCGCCGTTGAAACGCAGAGCAAACATCGTAATATCGTCGGACTGATCGGCGTCGCCAACGTGCTTTGAAACATCGCCGCGAACATTTTTTAACAACGTCTGCAAATCAATCGTGCAATCGGTCGAGTTCATAAAGTCAATCAGTCGGTCGGGCAAATACTCTTCGTCAGCAACGTTTAAAGCTTCCGTCACGCCGTCCGTGTACAGGAAAATTAAATCGCCGCGCTTGAAAGTGATTCGCTGTTCGACAAACGGAATGCCGTCCATCGGGCCAAGCACGAAATTTTTTTTCACGTCGAGGAAATCGCAGTGATTCGTTTCAGCGCGATAAATCACAGGCGGATTGTGCCCGGCATTAACGTAAACAAATTCGCCGCTCTGCAAATCAAGCACGCCGACAAATGCCGTCACGAACATCATCGCATCGTTGTTGGCGCAGAGTTGCTCATTGGCAGCCGCAACGACGGGCGCAAGTCCATGCTGTTTGTAAAAGCTCGCGGCGAAATTGTTCAGCACGGTTTTTGAAATGACCATGAACAGCGCGGCGGGAATTCCTTTGCCCGAAACGTCGGCAACGGTTATCGCAAGGTGCGTCTCGTCCAGCAGATAAAAATCATAAAAATCGCCGCCAACTTCTTTGGCAGGTGTCATCGTCGCGAAAAGCTCAACGTCATTTCGTGCAGGAAAATCTTTCGGCAAAAGTCCGCGTTGAATGTCTGCGGCAACGTCAAGCTCGGTGGCAATGCGTTCGCGTTCGGCAGTGACTTTCGTCAAATTCGCCATGTAAGTTTTGAGCTCGTCGGTCATTGCGTTGAAACAAATCGCGAGGTGCTCAATCTCGTCGTCGGTGCGAATGTCAAGTTTCTTGTCCAAATTGCCGCTTGAAATTTCGCGGACGCCGTCAGTCAGCGCGTGAATCGGTTTGACAAATCGGCGAGAAAGATTCGTACTCATCACGAACAAAATCAGCAACAGCGCGACGGGAACTATCACGGCGAGATTGTCGATGTGCGATTGGTCGTTCAGCATTTGGTTCTGCAATTTGGCGACTTGCTCAAGGAAATAGTAGCGAGTAGTTTCCGTCGTCTTGAGAACTTCCGTTTCCGAAACGATCATGCCGAATGACCAGCCGGTCTCCGGAATTGGCGCGAAGGCAATGTAAAAATTTTCGCCGTTGAGTTTGACGGGAACAACGCCTTGTTCACCTGCAACCATCAACTTTGCCGCAGAAGCCAGAGTTTCTTCAGCATTAAGCCGCAAATCGTGTTCGCCTGTCCGCGAAGTCAAATCGTCAGTCGAATTGTTCACGGCGAAGAGCCCTTCACTCTGCGTGGAGAAAATAATTTCGCCGCTGCGATTCAGAACAAAATTTATATCGCCGCCGCTCGTGTTGACTTGATTAATCCATTCGTAAAGGTCGACGTTTGAGCTGTCGAGACCTGCGACGCCCGCAAGTCTGCCGTCAGCATAGTAAAATGGCGCGGAAGCTCCGATTTGCTCGTAACCGCCTTTTTCAATCGTGCGATATAGGTCGGAAATGACGGGAGCATTTGCACGTTTGGCGTTGATGTACCAAGGACGTTTGCGCGGGTCAAATTCGTAAATTCGTTCGTGAGAAAAAGCAACAGTCTTGTTGAAGTCGGTCTGCCCGTTTTCGTCAAGAACGAGTCGCGAACAGATATACCAGCCCTTTTCGCCGCCGACAAAAGCCGTCGCGTTGTAGCCGGTGTAGTCGCGCAAAAGTTCAGCCATAAAATCTTTGATGTTGGCAGCAAGCGCGAGTTCGTTCAAAATTTCGGGCGTTAGTTTGTCGCGAACATCGGGCGCAAAAATTTTGTAAGGTTGTCCCATTTGCACGGGATCGGTTCGCGGGTCGGGCAAATCCTTCAGCAAAAAATTTTCAGGGTGCGAAAAAATTTCGGTCATTGCGTTTGCGAGCATTACCGCCTGTTCGCGAGTGATTGACATTTGCCGATCTATGAATTGTGCACGCGCTTCCGCCAATTCGCCGAGAGTTTGCTTGAGTTGGTCGGTTAAAAGTTCCGTCGTGTAAGTCGCGCTTTTTTCGCCGAGTTCGACGCTCATTTTGCCCATTTCTTTTTGCATGACGCCGCGCCCGTAATAAGAGAATACGCTAAGCACGAGGAAAGTTGCCAGTCCTGCGCCGAGCACGAGTATCAAAACTTTTTTGTGAATGTTGAGTTTCATTTGCGTTACTCCAATAGGTCGTTGATGCTTTTGAATTGTAAGTGTTTTTTTATTTTATAGGATCTACTTTTTCTTTGCTTGCCCAAAGAAAAAGTAGCAAAAAGAAAGGGCACCTCGCAGGGGCGTTTAGTCGCTCATGGTTTCAACGTTAAGACTTCCCGTAGTCGTTAGTGCCGGCAAACTTCGCGTCCCGCTCAGTGGTGCCGGCGACCGCGCGTCCTTGCGCGGTCTTTTTTATCGTTCAGCAGATTAATTGCTTATCAAAAATTTTCAGCACTTCGTAACGAGTGTTGCGTTGAGCCGGAATTTTTCCCGCCGAACGAATCAATTCAACCATTTTGCGCGTCGACATATCAAACGACGTGCCCGCCGCTCTTACGACGTTTTCTTCAAGCATGATTGAGCCGAGGTCGTCCGCGCCGAATGCAAGCGTCAACTGCCCGATTCGTTCTCCCTGCGTGACCCACGAGCCTTGAATGTGAGCGATGTTGTCCATAAAAATTCGCGTCATTGCCAACGTTCGCATGTAGTCTTGCGCCGAAACTTTTTTGCCGCCGAGCGCAGTGTTGAGCGGTTGATAAGTCCACGTGATGAAAGCTCTGAAGCCGCCGGTCTCGTCCTGCAGTCGACGAATTTTTTCCATGTGTTCGAGGCGTTGCGCTAAAGTTTCGCCGAAGCCGATAACCATTGTCGCGGTTGACTTCATGCCGATTGAATGCGCCGTCCGCATCACGTCAAGCCAATCGTCCGTCATGATTTTTTTCGGGCTGATTTTGCGTCTGATGTCGTCAACGAGAATTTCTGCGCCGCCGCCGGGCAAAGAGTCCAATCCCGCCGCTTGAAGTCGCTTTAACGTTTCCAAGATTGAAAGTCCCGCGAGTCGTGCGAAGTGTTGAATTTCCGTCGCGGTGAACGAGTGAATTGTTATGTCGAAATTTTTTTTGATGAGCCGCAACATTTCTTCATACCAACTCAACGGCAAATCGGGATGCAGTCCGCCTTGAATCATCAGCTGTGTTCCGCCGGCGTCGACGGTCTCTTGAACTTTGCGCAAAATTTCGTCGTGCGTCAAAAGATATGCGCCGTGTTGATTTTTGCGTCGGAAGAATGCGCAGAACTTGCACTCGTTCCGGCAAATGTTTGTATAGTTTATGTTGCGGTCGATGATGAAAGTCACCGTGTCGCCGAATTTTTTTTTGCGGATGGCGTCGGCAGTCTTAGCGAGTTCAAGCAGGTCGCTCGTCTCAAAAAGTTTCAATGCCGCGTCGCCCGACAGTCTCTGTAAAATAAAAATCACCTGCTTCAACGTTCAAACTTCACTGTAAACGATAGACTACTATAAATCGGCGCGATTGTCTACGAATTTTTAATCGACGTTTAGCTTGTCGCAATCCCGTTCGCGTGATATAATCGCAAAAAATTTTTGGAGAGTGATTGAAATGTTTGGTATCGGAGTGCCCGAACTGATTTTAATTTTGATTATCGGCTTAGTCGTCTTCGGACCCGGCAAATTGCCCGGCGTCGGCAAGGCACTTGGTCAAAGCATAAAAGAATTCAAACAGGCAAATGCCGATGATCCCAAAACTGTCGACGTGACGGAGCAAAAGAAACTTGACGCGCAGAAACTTGATTCGGAGAAGAAATGACCGATAACGACAAAAAGTCCGCGCAGGTTGAGCAAGATGAAGTTCCTGCCGAAGATGACGGCACCATGAGTTTGACGGCGCACCTTGAAGAACTTCGCTCGCGCATAATCAAATCGCTTTTGGCGGTCGTCGTCGGCAGTATCGTCGCATATTTTTTCCTCGACGAGATCACAAATTACTTGACGTTGCCCGTCGGCAAGCTCTATTACATGCGTCCGGGCGAAGCATTTTTCACGTACCTAAAAATCGACATCGCGGCGGGATTTTTGATAGCCCTGCCGGTAATTTTTTATCACGCATGGAAATTTTTCTTGCCCGCATTGACCAGAACCGAACGCGCCGTTTTGGGAATTCTCGTGCCCGCGTCGGTGATATTGTTCTTCGTCGGACTGGCGTTTTCATTCTTCCTGATTCTGCCGGTCGCGCTGAAATTTTTCATGGGATTCGGCGAAGAGACGGAAAATTTGCAGACGCTGTTCTCATTCGCGAGCTACTTCGAGTTCGTGATATTGTTCGTGTTGCCGTTCGGATTCGTCTTCGAGTTGCCGCTTGTGATAATCGTCCTGGGCAAGCTGGGCATTTTAACGAGCGAAATTTTGGGCAAGTATCGTCGCTACGTATTTTTCTTTTCGTTCGTTATCGGTGCATTGGTCACGTCGCCCGATGTCATCACGCAAATCGCCGTTGCAATTCCCGTCATTTTGCTCTATGAAGTCGGTTATCGCGTCGTCAAACACATCTTGCGGCGGTGAATTCAATGCGCCTTACGGACAATTTTAGGAGTTTAAAGCGCAAATCATCAATGAATATCGCCGAAATTTTTTTCAGAGATTGGCGCAACCTCGCCGACGTGAGCTTTTGTCCCGCCGATGCCGTGAATATTTTTCTCGGACGCAATGCTCAAGGCAAGACGAACATTTTGGAAGCAATCAACTTTGTATCACTGCTGCGTTCGCGTGCCGGCAAAGAATCGGAGCTGATTCGTTGGGGACAAAGTTCCGCGATTGTCCGCGTGAAATTTTTCAAGGCAGGCATCTCGCACGAATTGGCGATAGAAATTTCTCATGACCGTCGGCGCAGAATCTTACTCGACGCAAATCCAATCAGACCGCGTGAACTTATCGGCAAGCTGAATTCGGTACTGTTCTCGCCGGAAGATTTATTCATGTTCAAAGGCTCGCCGTCGTCGCGCAGAAAATTTTTGGACGCGCAAATTTCTCAAGCCGCGCCCGTTTATTTTTTGGAGCTGTCGAAATACACGCGCCTGGTAGAAATACGCAACGCACTGCTCAAAAGAATTCGTGACGGTTCAGCGCAATCGGAGGAGCTTGACTTGTGGGACGAACAACTTGCTTTTGTCGCCGATAAAGTCATCAGCAAACGTCTTGTTGCCGTCGACAAGTTGAACGTTTTAGCCAACACCATGCAACAAAAAATTTCCGCGCAGTCAGAGAATTTGTCCGTAGTCTACGATTTACGCGGGCTTGATTCGCGGGAGAACATTTCAGAAAATTTTTTGCGAACGTTGCGTTCACGGCGATTCAAAGACATTCAGCAAGGCTCGACAAGTTTTGGAGCGCACCTGGACGATTTAAAGTTCTTTATCAACGGACATGAGTTGAAAGTTTTCGGTTCGCAAGGTCAACTGCGCACCGCCGCACTAGCGCTGAAATTGTCGGAATTGCAATTCATCAAGTCGGAGACGGGCGAATATCCGCTGCTTTTGCTCGACGACGTGATGAGCGAATTGGATACCGTGCGCCGTGAATTGCTGTTAGAATTCCTGCGCCGCGAAGAAATTCAGACGTTGATAACCGCGACCGACCGCGCGTATTTCCCGCCGCGAAGTTTCGGGAAATTTTTTTCGGTCAAGGCGGGCAGAATTGCCGAAGTCGATTTGGAGGTAATGGCGTGATTGATTCGGATAACTTCCTGCATGAAAAAATGCGTTCGTTCGGCGAGGAGACTTACAAAAAATTTCTCTGTCATGAATTGATTTACAACTGGGATGAACTCGTCGACGCGACCATTGCAAAAAAAATCAGACCCGTCACTATTGAGCGAGGCGTTTTGTTTGTCGACGTGAAAAACTCTGCGTTCAAAGACCAGCTGAAATTTTTTGCCGAAGAAATTGTTGACGCGATTAATTACGCCTTCGCACAGGAGCCGCCGCTCGTCAAGGAAATAAAAATCGCCAAAGGTTTTCAAATCGCCGACATGCCGCCCGAAAAAATTTCCGTGTCCGCGCAGATTGACAAGTTGAAAGTCACATTGGAGCAGATCACTTTGACGGACGAAGAAATTCAAAGTTGTCGGGCGCAGTCAGAAAAATTTTCGGACGATTCATTGCGCGAGACAGTTTTTTTAACGTTGTTGTCGCAAACGCGGATTCAAAAGTTTCGACTGGCGAACGGTTGGCATAAGTGCAGAAATTGCGATAAACTTTGTCCGCCGGAAGAAATTTTTTGCGAGGCTTGCCGCATAAAAGAGCGCAACTTGATGATTGAGGAGCTGTTTAGAATTTTTTACGATGCGCCGTGGCTCAAAACATTGGAAGCGCAGAAAATTTTGCTTGAGAAAATGCCGCACATGCGCGATGAATGTCAGCCCGACGTGATAGAATCGGCACGCACGTCACTGATACAAAAAGTTGCGGGAGGAATTCGGCTCGGCGATGAAGATTCGCCCGACGTGATGAAATTGGTGATGTTGGCAAAACGTTTACCGCCCGAAAAAATCACGCCCGCGATTGTCCGCCGCACTTTGATCGACTTGCAATTCAACTTAGCCGAGCAACCGAAACTGCAAAGATATTTGCTCAAAACTTTTCAAAAATAAAGCCGCCTCGTCGAAAGGCGACTTAATTTTTTTATGCGGTGAGTTTGGCAATCGTCGCGTTCACGGCTTTGACTAAATCTTTTGGCGCGAGAACGATTTGCATACCGCGAAGTCCCGCGCTTATCGAAATTTTTTCCAACGTCAAGGCGCGACTGTCAAGATAGACGGGATAATTTTTCTTGGCACCGAGTGGCGAGCAACCTCCGCGAACATAACCCGTCAACGGCAAAAGTTCTTTGAGCGCGATCATTTCGACAGACTTGTTGCCGCTAACCTTCGCCAACGCCTTCAAGTCGAGTTCGTCGCCGCCGCCGATAACCGCCATGATAATGCCCGTCTTGTCGCCGCGAGCAACCAACGTTTTGAAAATCATTTTAATATCTAGTCCCGACACTTGCGCGACGTGAATTGCCGATAAATCCGTTTCGTCAACGTCGTAAGTTTTGATCTCGTAAGCAATGCCGAGACCGTCAAGAATTCGTGCGGCGTTAGTCTTCTTCAACTTCTTGCCCAAAAATTTTCACCTCCGATTAAAGCGACAGCAGTTGCTTAAAAAACTTGTCGTCCGAACGTTCAACTGTGCGACAACATTATCACGCCCGCGATACACAGCATTGCGCCGAAAATTTTTTGCAGAGAGATTTGTTCGCGATAAAAAAATCCGCCGACGAAAAGCATTGCCATCGCGATTAAAATGTTCACAATCAGCGACGCCGTCGACAGCTCGCCGCCTGCACGATAAATCATCACAAATGCCGCCTCCACGCCCGTTATCGACAAGCCCATCAAAATGCACGCCCAATTTGTTTTCGACGCCTCGACCAAAATTTTTTCGTGCGGTGTGATGAAAAACAGAATCGCGCTTGCAATGAGTGCCGTTGCGTAATTGACGACCAGTCCCATGAACGCGTTTTGCTCGGCGGGAATTGATTTGCTTGCCACGTGATATAATACGTTCGTTATGACGGCGAGTGCTATCATTAAGAAGAACATTGCGTGTACCTCGCTACGACTTCGCCAAAAAATTTTAACTGCGGCAGGAAATGTAACATAACCCGTTGAAATAGAAATGAAATTTTTTCGGCGCATTAACAACGTTGCAAAGGGAGACAGACAAATTAAATGCGAATCATGGTTATGAAGTTTCCGCAAATGGATCCCAAGTTTTGCGAAGTAATTTGCGGCATGGCGGAGCAACTTGCCTGGGACGTGGAAGGTATCGTTTCCGTATCTTTAAAAGAAGAGATGACTTCAATCAAAGGTTATCCCGTTTATCAGCTTAACAAAGTCACGGATTTGTCGTGGGATATAGCCGTTTTGGCTTGTTATAAAGACGTTTTCAATGACGTTGTGCCGCGTATGGTCGAGTTGAAAATCGGCACCGCTAATCAATTCAAAAATTATCTTTGGCTCCTTAAACAGCTGATGATAAAAAAATATGAGGACTTCGCCGACCCTGTGATTCAAGAGACGCTTGAATATTGGAAGACGCACGAACTTTCGGTTTTCAATCAGCATATCAATAATATAAGCGTCGGCGACAAAGTTTTCTTTGACGAGACTTGCGGCTTAGCGTACATTTATTTTAAAACCGTCGGCGGCGAATATCGCAAAATGTATTTTCCAAATAATCATCGAAACATTACCACGTTCAATGGCGAAAAAGTTTTGGTGGATTTGTTATGCGAACAAGAGCCCACTTCTCCGCACCTTTACACGAAAGGTGATCACGACGTTCACGCGGACGACATTCTGATTGATGCGGGCGTGGCTGAAGGAAATTTCGCGCTCAAATACGTTGACATTTGCTCCAAAATTTATCTGTTCGAGCCGGATAAAACGTGGATTGAAGCTCTCAAGCACACGTTCAAAGATTATCGCGACAAAGTGGAAATTATTCCAAAATTCGTTTCGGACTTCACGGAAGATAACGTTACGACAATCGACGACGCTCTTCCTAATCTGCGCGGCAAAAATATTTTCCTGAAAATGGACGTGGAAGGTTCCGAGCCCGATGCTCTGCGCGGCGCGAAAAATCTTCTTACAAACAACCGAGTGCGTGCTTCCGTGTGCACATATCATCATGCGGGCGATTTGGTCAAAGTCAAAAGCATTCTTCAACAATACGGCTACAAAACTTCGACGAGCAACGGCTACATGGTTTTCATTAACGGTGACGATATTTTTGACACGGCGGACTTCAGAAAAGGCGTTGTCTACGCCAAAAATTTCTGACGGTGCAAAAACTTGCGAATCAGCATTTCAACTGTTATCATTACGAAAAATTGAGGAGGCGGCGCGATGCGGAAAAGAAATGGTTTTAACTGGTTTGCGTTGGTGATGTTCGCGATGATTGCTTACTTCTCGACGGTTTTAATTTCTCAACAGGTGCACCTTTCCCACGTTAATGAAAGTCAACGAATCGCCGATAAAAGGCTTGAAAAGGCGAAGGAGACCAATGCAAAATTGCGCAGGGAACTCGCCGAACTCCAGGACATCAACAACATTGAACGGTTGGCGCGCGAAGATTTGGGACTTGCCAAAGAAGGCGAAATGCCCTATCAAACGACGGTGCGACCGTAATTCACGTTATCAATCTAAAGGAGGACAGGTATTTTGACAATGGAAGCAGGCAGCATTGTGGAAGGTAAAGTCACGCGAATCACGAACTTCGGTGCCTTCGTGGAGCTTGATGAAGGCAAAGTCGGGCTCATTCACATTTCCGAAGTCGCCGATGTTTACGTCAATGACGTTCGTGATTTTTTGAGCGAGGGCGACACAGTTCAAGTAAAAGTTCTAAACATCGACGGCAACAAAATCGCGCTCTCTTTGAAACAGGCAAAACCTAAACCGCCCGAAAGTGACGGTCAATCTTTCAAAAATCGACGCCCGGACTTTCGCAGACCGCAAAGGCAGCTGTCGGCATCTTTTGAAGATAAGCTGTCCAAATTTCTAAAAGACAGCGACGAACGTTTGACTGACCTTAAACGCAAAACCGATTCCAAACGCGGCGGGCGCGGCTCTCGTCGTTCAGATTAACTGCCCCTTGCACTTGGCAGGGGGTGCTTTTTAACTTGCTTAACAGGTTCATTGACATTTGCGCGAGCCGCTTTGAAAGCGGCGGAACAGCGGGTATGCTTTACAGCCGTTCGATAGCCGCAACTTGTTTCTGCCGGAGGAATTGGTTTTGCTCAACAGGTTCATTGACATTTGCGCAACGGAAAAAATTTTCGACGACGTGCACAAAATTTTAATCGCGGTGTCCGGCGGTGCAGATTCAATCGCTTTGGCGGAACTGTTGATAAATTCGCGGCGGCGTTTCAAATTGGAACTCGTCATTGCGCATTTTGAACACGGTCTGCGCGGACAAGATTCAATCGACGACGCGGCATTTGTCAAAAATTTTTCGGAGACACGCGGCATAAATTTTGTCGGCGGAAACGGTGACGTCAATCGATTCGCGGCGGAGATGAAACTTTCTGTCGAGACGGCGGCACGAATTCTGCGCTACGAATTTTTGAGCAACGTCCGACGCGATTTGAATTGCGATGCCATTGCACTTGCTCATCACGCTGACGACCAGGCGGAGACGATTTTAATGCGACTGATGCGCGGCGCGACTTCGGCTGGTTTATCGGCGATGAAGTTCCGAACTTTTTCCGACGACTACGGCTTCTTGATTCGTCCGCTGCTGCGATTCAGAAAGGTTGAGCTTGAAAATTTCTGCCGCAAAAAAAATTTGTCGCCGCGCATTGACGCAACAAACTTCACGGCTGACACGACGCGCAACAAAATTCGACTGGAGCTTATCCCGACGCTTGAGACGTTCAATCCCGCGCTGATTGAAACGCTCTGTCGATTCGGCGAAGTGGCGGCTCAAGAAATTGACTTCATCGACGCGCAGGCAGAAAAAATTTTCCCGACAGTCGTCCGCAACAATTCAATCGTCCGCGCAGAGTTCTTGACGTTGCACCCGGCAATTCAACGCGCCGTCATAAAAAAATTTCTCGCGCTCGTCACAGGCTCAATCAAAGATTTCGGCTTCGTGCACTTCGAGGGCGTCCGAAAAGTTTTGCTCAACAATCTGTCGGGCGTCGAACTGCCAAAAAATTTCCGCGCAAATTTACGACATGGAAAACTTACCGTGATAAAAAATTTTCACTGAAAGGGTTGATTGCTTTGAGAAGTAAAGAAGATTACATCGAACGCGTGCTGTACACCGAAGAGGAGATCGCCGCCCGCGCTAAGGAGATCAGTGCGCAAATCAGCGAAGACTACAAGGACATCGCCAAACCGCTTTTGACAGTCGGCATCCTCAACGGCGCAGTCATGTTTTACACGGACGTTGTGCGGCGGCTGACTATTCCCGTGCAATTCGATTTTCTTATCGCCTCAAGCTACGACGCAAACTCGCACACCAGCGGCAAAGTCAACATTCTCAAAAACCTTGACAACGATCCCAAAGGTCGCGATATTTTGCTCGTGGAAGACATTATCGATTCGGGCACGACGATGAATTTCCTTATCGATTATTTCCTGGACAAGAAGGCATCAAGCGTTAAAGTCTGCACGTTGCTCAATAAGCCTTCGCGCCGTAAAGTCGATGTTAAAGTCGATTACTGCGGCTTTGAAGTTCCCGACGAGTTCATTGTCGGCTACGGTCTCGATTTCGCGCAACATTATCGCAACCTGCCCTATCTCGGCATTTTGAAACGCAGTGTTTATGGCGGCAAATAAGGAGGCGAAAAATTTCTGCCGCTGTCGAAAAATTTTTGTTCCAGTGAATGGAGGTTTTTTGAATGCTTAGGAAAATGTTTTCTATCCTGTGTATGGCGGCGGTAATTTTGTTCGCTGCAACGCCTCAAGCTTTGGCAATGGGCGATATTAAAGTCGGCGTTATCCTCGATACTCCTGCCGGAAATTTCTCCGAACCCGAAAAAGTTTACACCACAACTCAAGCGTCGCTCGATGTTATCTTCAAAGACGCGACTCAATTTGACGTTATGTCCGTCAGCGAGTGCGATGCTTATGTCCAGATCTATCGCGAAGAAAACGATCTTGCCGCCACTTACGACGACACAAATTATTCGACAGCACAGCGCGATTTGACTTTCAAAAAAGAAGACGTTGCGAAGATGTGCAATCATTTCGCAAGCGACTATCTTGTTTATATCCGCGTCTCGACGACAAATCCACGCTCAACAGGCGGCGTCTTCACTTCGGGACAAAAAGTTAATGTCATAACCGATTTCCGCATTTGGTCGCGTGCAAAAAATGATTTCATCTACGTCAAACGCGCAACCACAACCGGCTCTTCCAATACCGTCAACGTCAGCATTTTCGGGCGCGGCTCCGGCAGTGCGGAACATGCTGTTGAAAAAGGTTTGAAGAAAGGTATGCAAGAGATTGAAAAGGACGCAAGCAGAATTAAAGCGGCGATGACGGCATAATTTTCAAGACAAAGGAGCGTTTTGATTGAACAATTTCTTGCGCAACGTCGGGTTCTATTTATTGGTGATCTTCATCGCGATAACCGCCTACGATTATTTTTCCGTCAAGCCGAAGCCGGTCGAAGAAACGAGTTATTCGCAATTCCTTCAACTGGTCGAACAGGGCGAAATCACAAAAGTTATCCTGGTCAAAAACACGATTCAAGTCACTAAAAAAGACGGCGGCGAGTTCACGACGACAGCACCCGACGAGCCGATTGGCGACGAAACTCTTGTCGGAAAACTCGAAGCAAAAGGAGTGGACATAATTGCGCAGAATCCAAAGGATCCGCCGTGGTGGATGACGCTCCTGACATCGTTGTTGCCAATTTTGTTGTTGGTCGGCTTTTGGTATTTCATGATTAACCAAGCGCAAGGCGGCGGCGGCAAAGTTTTTTCGTTCGGCAAAAGTCGCGCAAAACTCATGGGCGGCGACAAAGTCAAAGTCAAATTCGACGATGTTGCCGGTGCTGACGAGGCTAAGGAAGAACTTGCCGAGGTTGTCGAATTCCTTAAGCACCCGAAAAAATTCAACGACTTGGGCGCGAGAATTCCCAAAGGCGTTTTACTTTTCGGTCCGCCCGGCACCGGCAAAACTCTCCTTGCAAAAGCTGTCGCGGGTGAAGCAGGCGTCGCATTTTTCTCAATCAGCGGCTCTGACTTCGTGGAAATGTTCGTTGGTGTCGGCGCGTCCAGAGTTCGTGATTTGTTCGCGCAGGCAAAGAAAAATTCTCCGTGCATAATTTTCATCGACGAGATTGATGCTGTCGGTCGTCAACGCGGCGCAAATGTCGGCGGCGGTCATGATGAACGCGAACAGACTTTGAATCAGTTGCTCGTTGAAATGGACGGTTTCGCGCCCAACGAAGGCATTATCATCATCGCGGCTACAAATCGTCCCGACATTCTCGACAGAGCTTTATTGCGTCCCGGACGCTTTGACCGTCAAATTGTCGTTGACAAGCCCGACGTGACAGGACGAATTGCGATTTTGAAAGTGCACACGAAAGGCAAACCTATTGCCAAAGACGCTGACCTTGACATTCTCGCGCGACGGACACCGGGCTTCACGGGCGCAGATTTGGCTAATCTTGTCAACGAGGCGGCACTTTTGGCGGCACGACGCAATAAGCACGAAATCAACATGACCGAGCTTGAAGAGTCAATCGAACGCGTGATGGCTGGCCCGGAACGCAAATCCAAAGTCATGAGCGAGCACGAGAAAAAGTTGACGGCTTATCACGAGGGCGGACATGCGTTGGTCGGAATGTTGCTCAAGCACGCCGATCCCGTTCACAAAGTCACGATTATTCCGCGCGGACGTGCAGGCGGTTATACGTTGATGTTGCCGAAAGAAGACAGAAGTTACGCCACACGCTCCGAGCTGATTGACCGTTTGAAAGTCGCTATGGGCGGGCGCGTCGCTGAAGAAATTGTTCTCAACGAAATTTCCACGGGAGCATCGCAGGACATTCAGCAGGCGAGCCAAATCGTTCGCGCAATGATTATGCAATACGGCATGAGCGAAACTTTGGGCTTTGTCTCTTACGGCGGCGATCCCGCGCAGCAATATTATTTCGG
>CAJOHG010000007.1 GCA_905234395.1 uncultured Selenomonadaceae bacterium | reverse complement strand
GCTTAGAGCTTTGGCAACGTCACTGCCGCCGACCGAGCCGAAAAGTTTGCCGTCCTTGCCGAGCTTGACGGGAATTTTGACGGAAATTTTTTCGAGTTGCGCGCCCAAAAGTTTTGCCTCGTCAGCCTCTTGCTGAAGTTTGCGAGCTTTATTCTCCGCTTTTACTTTGGCACTGTTCAAGTTGGCGGCATTGGCTTCGACTGCCAATTTTCGCGGCAAAAGATAGTTGCGCCCGTAACCGTCTGAAACTTCGACAACGTCGCCTTTTGCTCCAACTTTTTTAACGTCAGCCTGCAATATAACTTTCATAAGGAATTCCCCCTGTATTTTCAATCGCCCGCAAGTGCGAGCTTCGAGTCTTGAAACTTAAACGGCAAAAATTATAAGCAAGCGCACGTTCAAAGTCAACGCAAAAAAAATCCCGTCACTTTTGACGGGAAAAATTTTATCTGCGAAACTAAGTTGCGTAGGAAATTTTTAGTACTGGAACATCTGCAAGGAGTTCTGCAAATCTTGCGCGAGGCGAGCGAGTTCGTCGGCGGCGGAAGAAATTTCTTCTGCGGAGGCGGACTGTTGCTCGGCGGCGGCAGAAACACTTTCCATTTCCTTAGAGACCGCAAGACCTTTTTCAAGTGTCTTATCGTTGCAGTCTTGAATCTTGTAGGTGTAGTTTTCAACAGCCTTGAGTTCATTAACCATATTCTTTGCTTCAGTTTCGACTTTGGCGGATGCGGCTTTGATGCTGTCGAAGGTGGAGCGAAGTCTTTCAACAGATTCAGTACCTGCGCGGACAGCAGCATTACCTTTCTGCATGGAGTCGACGGCACTTGTGGTTTCAGTTTGAATTTCGCCGATAAGAGTTGCAATTTTCTGCGACGCTTCTTGTGATTCTTCGGCGAGTTTACGGACTTCTTCAGAAACGACTGCGAATCCGCGACCGTGTTCACCGGCGCGAGCAGCCTCAATAGCGGCGTTCAATGCGAGCAAGTTGGTTTGTTCAGCAATGCCGCTGATTGATTCGACGATTTGTCCGATTTCTTGAGAACGTTTGCCGAGCTTGTCGACGGTAAGAGCGGAGTCATTAACGATTTTTTCAACGCTGATAATCTGATTGACTGACGCCTCAACAGCTTCAGTACCTGCATTGGCTTCGTCCATAGCTTTACCGACCATTGACGCAACCAAATCGGAAGTCTTGGTAAGAGTGTCGATTGAGCCGAGAGCAGTTTTGATGGCTTCCATTGCGTCGTTGATGAGAGCTTGCTGTTCGACGACTGCGCCTGCAGAACTGGTAACGGATTGCGCAACCTGTTCGGACGCTTGAGAGCTTTGATGTGCACTGGCAGTGAGTTCTTCCGCAGATGCCGCGAATTGGCTTGCAGAGTCGCTGGTCTTGTGAATGACTTTGCTGATTGTTTGACGCATGTCGCGAACTGCAAGAGCCATTGCTCCGAATTCGTCTGCACGGTCGGCATCAAGCAAATCGGTGCGGCGGAAGTCGCCGTCTTTAAGAAGGTGCAGAGCTTTGACCATGTTGCTAAGCGGATCAGTGACGGCTTTGGTGATTGTGAAGCTGAAGAAGATCAAGATAACGAATGTGCCGCCGAGAACGAGGAACAGGTTGCGGGTTGCAGCCTCAATGCCTTCGTTGCTACGTTTAATCGTGTTGTCCGAATCTTCGTAAGCCTTTTGCTGAATAGCCAAAATTGCGTCACCGGTTGAGACTGCATGAGGCATAACGTCATTTTGATAGTATTCGAGAGCAGCGGCTCTGTGGTTGGCAATGGCTTGAACGTCGCCACCGATTGGCGGGCGCATTGCTACCATTTTATCGCTGGCGTCTTTGAATTTGGCATATTCGCGTTTTGCGGCGTCAACCTGTGCACGAGCCTGCGGGTCGTCTTTGATAATCTGTTCGTAAAGAGCCAAAGACTCGTCCAACTCTTTTGTTGCTCCGTTGTATTTATCGATACGCTGTTGGAGCAAAGTGGCGTCTGCTGTCAAAGGAGCCAAAACGACCTGAACTTGAGCGTAGCGCACGGCGTGACGGCAACGACCGATTTCAAAGATACCCTTAAGGTAAGTTTGGCTGATTGTGTTCAAATCTTCTTGCGCCTGCATGACGGCAAAATAGCCGACCAGACCGATGATGATCATTCCGACGATTGCGACAATGTTAAGAATCAACAGCTTGTACGCCACTCGCATATTGTTCATCCACGACATAAAAGCATTTCCTCCTTTTTTTGGCGGCGTGAAATTTTTTTGTGCTTGAGATTTTACGGCAAGAGCCGGACGTCCTGCCAACCGCCGATCTCAACTTTGAACTTCCCTCAACAAATGCCGAAGGTTCCCGAATGAGTTGCAACTGTCGGGCGGCAACAAGTTTGACACCTGAAACCCAAAACCTGACACCTAAACGCGGGCATGACTTTCCGCTGTTCGCGCGGTAGTTAAAATCTTGCCGAATTGAATTGTCTATATTGTGCCTCCCTCCGCAAGCGTCCCTTTCCGCTTTGTTGGACAAGCAATTTGATTGTAGTGTAACGAAAAAGGAAAGTCAATATTAATCAATCGTCGGTATGATAGCATAAACATCGGCTGTTAGTCTAGGATTTTTAAAAAAAAATTGGCAGGAAAATTTCTCCCGCCGTCGCCTTGATGGTTTTGTTGTCGATGAAAATTTTTTAACGGATTCTGATGTATTTTGCGCTCACATAACCGATCCCGTCGCAAAAATTACCGTTGATGGCAACTACTTGCCACCAATCCTGATTACGGCAGAATCTCAAAGTTAGCTCGGTGCCGTTGGGAATTCGCAGGACTTCTCTGGAATTTACGTTCGGTCTTTCGCGCACCGACAGATAAGTACTTATGCCCACAACTCTTCCGCCGTAAATGTAAGACACCGGAACCAATCGTTCGTTGAAATTTGAATTCAAGTCGATTGAAGATTGTGCCTGCGCGGGCGCAAATGTAACAATCGTCAAAGCAAAGAGAATTGTCGAGAGAAACTTTTTCATGGTGTAACCTCCAATTCGTTGACAATGGTCTTGTAGATGAATTTGCTCGCGGATAAGCTGTTGCGTTGCCGATAATTCAACAGCTCGTCGAAAATCTTTTGGCGTTCAACTTTAATCGGATCGTTGCCGTCAATGAAGATCGTTTGAATCGCGAAGGCAATGTCGTCAAAATTTTTCCCGTCGACGAGATAAGAGACATTCAAAAGTCTTTTGCCAAGTTCCGTGAAATTTGTTGCACAGTCGCTTGTCAAATAAATCAGCGGCTTGTGCGTGAATTGATACTCCGCGATAAACGAATTGCTGTCGAGAATCATGCCGTCACTTGTGGCAAAAATCGGCTGATAATATGCGCCGGTGAAAACTTGCGCGTTGGGCAGAGCGTTCCACATTTGCAGATAGTTTTCGTAAGCGTCGACGTTTGGAAAAAGTCCCGCCTCAACCGTTGAAATTGCCAATCGCGGATGCGGCTTGACAACCCACGACGTTTCGGGATGAGCTTTGGCGAATTCATACATGAAGCGAAAATTGTAAGCGAATGTCGAATATTTTTCTGTGCCGTCCAAATTATTCAAAGTCCAATGCGGAGCCCAGATAATTTTCTTTGCGTCGGGACGAATCAACTTCCACGGGAAATTTTTTTGAGCCGCCTCGTCGAAGAAATAATCCATCTTCGGCAAGCCGCTGACCATTCCGCGCGGAATGCCAACGTCGCAATTCTCGTCGAAAAGTTTACGCGTCAAGTCGGTGTCGAAGAAAAATTTCCACGACAGAACGTAAGCAATGACATTGTAATAATCCAACGTCGTCGTCTCGTAGCAGTAGTGAATGTAAATCCACAGCGTTTGCGGCGTCAAAGCGGCGGCTTGAAAATTTTTCGGGAAATTGCTCTGATACGGGCGCAAAAAAATTACAACGTCTTGCGGAGGCGTGTCCGTCTCAAAATCGAAAATTCCCGCGACGTTTATTCCGGCGGCTTGAAATTGCGCAAGGTCGCGTTGAGTTTCGTGAACGGTCGATTCAATTCCGCGACAAAGAAAAACCGTCGTGTCGAAGCGCGGATTTTGTGCGAAGAGATTGTAAAGTTCATCGCCGCACCAAGTCGCCGCATGATCAGTCACGAACGCGAGCTTGATCTTTTGCTTATGACGGAGCTTTTCAATCGTGGCGGAAAAAACTTTGTCCATGACGGCTTGAAAAATTTCTTTTTGCAACGTGTAAGCGAGCGTGTAGAAAAAATCGTAACTCAAGCGATAAAAATCTTCCTCGGCAAAAATTTTCAGCTTGATAAGTTTCAGCGTCAAGGAGGCAGTGATTAATTTGATGACATTATCATTTGAAGGCGTCCCGCCGGCGAAATATTTTTCTTCAATGTCGAGATCGAACAAGTTGGCAACGTTGAAGTCGTAAAGTCGCGTGAACTCGTTGAGAATTTCAATGAGCGGCGTAAAAAATTTTTGCCGATAATTTTCGCGAATGCTCGGCGGCAACGGAAAAATCATTGCGACAGGTTTTGCGTCGTTGTCGAGACAGAGCTTGATGTATTCGTCAATCGTCTGCAGATTTTTATCGACAGCGTCCGCCGTGAAATTATTTTCCGCGTCCCGAAAGAGAACGTCGACTTCAAGCCCGATGAGCACGAAATTTATTTTGCCGCGCCCGACTTGCTTGAAAACGTCTTGCGCGATTGAAAGGCTTTGTTGAAGAGTTTGATCCTTGCGCGAAAAATTTTCACTGCGACTGCCGGCGGGCGTCATAAAATTCAAATCGAGTCCCGTCGCGAATGAAACGTTGCCCGTTGCAAAAAAGTTCATCGTAATTTTTCTCCATAAAGCAATGATACGTGTACGGCGCGTTGACATAACCGCCGCGATTGTTTGTTGCAAAGCGAACGGTCAATTTATGACGAGCGGCGAATTCTTCAAAGAACGTGCGCGGAATAAAAAGTTTCTTCAACCCGCGATAACGTTCATCGTAATTTTCAATCGCGCGTCGACGTTCGGCAAGCAACTCGTCCTCAAAAGCTTTGTCGTAAATATCAAGCACGGCAACAGCTCGGAGACTTTTGTCCAACATTTTTTCAAGCACGCGTTCGGCATAAGCAAGATCGTCAAAATACGAAAACACTCCCGTTGAAATAACCGCGTCATATTTTTTGTCGGTCGGCAATTCGTCCGCGCCCGCGCAGATAATTTCGCTCAACTTGTCGGCGGGAAGAATTTTTTTTGCAATGTCAATCAGTGCCGATGAATAATCAAGTCCGCCGATTGTGTAACCGTCGCGAGCAAAAAGATAAAGCCAAGCTCCTGCGCCGCAACCGACTTCAAATATGCACCCCCCCCCAATGCATTTCAGCGCGGCTTTAAGGTAGTCGTATTGATGTTCAAAATAACTCAACAGCTCCGAGGTAATTCCCGCCGAGTCGTAACCGTCAAGACGAATCAATTCGGCAAAAACTGCGCGAGGATTTTTTACGTCGACGTTTTCAAGATTGTCTTTGCGTTTGTTCCAAATCTGTTGCCACTTGTTCATTGAAGACCTCCGATTTAAAGCAAGCCTTTTGTTGACGGGACGCCGTGAATTTTTTCGTCAATGGTGACAGCCGCCTTGAGCGCGTGACCGAGAGCTTTGAATATCGCCTCGACTTTATGATGAGAGTTTTTGCCGTAGAGAATCTTCGCGTGCAGAGTAAGTCCGGCGTTGAATGCAAAGGCGCGTAAAAATTCCTCGACAAGCTCCGTGTCAAAGGTTCCAATCATTGGCGCAAGGTTGCCGACTTCGCAGACAAGAAACGGTCGCCCGCTGATGTCCAAACTAATCATGGCAAGAGTTTCGTCCATCGGCAGAAAAAAAGTTCCGTAGCGAGTGATGCCGCGTTTGTCGCCGAGAGCAGCCTTCAACGCCGCGCCGAGTGCAATGCCAATGTCTTCCACGCTGTGATGTCCGTCAACGTTCAAATCGCCCGCGCAGGTCACTTGCAAATCAAATTGTCCGTGCGCCGCAAAAAGATTCAACATGTGGTCGAAAAATCCAATGCCCGTAGAAATTTTCGTGTTGCCCGCGCCGTCAAGGTTCAGCTCAACGTCAATGCGAGTTTCTTTTGTCGCACGATTAATTTTGCCGATTCTCATCGTTTATTTCTCCGCAACGCCCGAAAGTTCGGCATCAGCCTCATCACTTGCCGACGCGACTTCGTTAAGAGCCTCAACGAGTTTATCCGGGTCAATGCCGTGAACGAGTGCGCCTTCTTCGATGTTTTCAAATTGCGCCGCGTGACAGCCGAAACAGCCCATTCCCGCATACATGAAGACCATCATTGTATCGGGATAGCGTTGCACGACTTCGACAATGTTCATGTCTTTAGTGATTTTCATAAAAAAATTCCTCCTTTGAATTGTCGCTGATTATATCATTTGGAATATCGGCGTCAATGAAATTGCACTGAAAAATTTTTTCGAGAAGTCTAAAGGAAAATTTCACATCAACGCGAATAGGGCTTAACAAAAGATTTGGAGGCGAGCGGCGTTGAACTTTGAACACAAAAGCGTTATGCTTGGCGAAGTTCTCAACGCGCTCAACATAAAATCGAACGGAACTTATCTCGACTGCACACTCGGCGGCGCAGGTCATGCAAAGGCGATTTGTGAACGGCTCGACGCTCACGGCAAATTAATCGGCATTGACCGGGACGACGACGCAATTTTGGCGGCAGAAGAGAAATTGACAGGGCTGACTTGCAATGTTGAGGTTGTGCGCGCGAATTTCAGTGAACTCGATAAAATTTTGGACGGCTTGGGCGTTGATGAACTTGACGGCGCACTTTTCGACCTCGGCATTTCATCACATCAGATTGACACTTCGGAGCGCGGCTTTTCCTACATAAAAAATTCGCCGCTGGATATGCGCATGGACAGACGACAGACTTTGACGGCACGCGACGTGATTAATCATTGCGACGAAAATCACCTTGCGAAAATTTTTCACGACTACGGCGAGGAACGTTTTGCCAAAAGAGTTGCAGCCGCAATCTGTCGCACGCGAAAAAATTTTCCGATTGAAACTACCGGCGAACTTGTCAAGCTGATTGAACAGAACGTTCCGCGCACGAAAAACGGCGGACATCCCGCAAAGAGAATTTTTCAGGCGATTCGCATTGAAGTCAACGGCGAGCTTGAAATTTTGTCCGACGCGTTGAGAAAAGCCGTTAATCGTTTGAAAATCGGCGGGCGAATTGCGGTAATAACTTTCCATTCGCTTGAAGACCGTATTGTCAAGGAAACGTTCAAATCGTTGGCGCAAGGCTGCATCTGCCCGAAAAATTTTCCCGTGTGCATTTGCAATCATCAGGCGGAAATAAAAATTCTCGGCAAGGCAATCGCACCGACGCTTGACGAGACGATTCAAAACACTCGTGCTAAGTCAGCCAAACTGCGCGTCGCCGAAAAATTGGCGGGCGTGAGTAAATAGACGTTCACTGCGAAATTTAAAGGAGGAGTTCGGTGACAGCTAACCAGGCTCAACAAGAGGTTGCCGCAAACGAGGCGTCGTTAACGCTAATCAAAGGGCAACCGCGATTGAATCACCTGCTCCGTTCGCGCTGTCGAGTGGCATTTGTCGTCTTCGCGATATTGGCAATGGCAGTCGTCATTCGCAGCGGAATCAGCGCAAGCCGCGGTTATGCACTGGTCGCAACACAAAATCACGCACAACAGCTCGAATTGGAAAACGAACGTTTGCGCGTGGAAATTGCTCAACTCAAATCGCCGCAGAGAATCAAACAGATCGCTGAAGATGAATTGGGCATGAGAGTTCCGCCGAAAATGTATTTTTCACAAGAGAGACAGTAAATCAAAAACTCCTTCGCGTCACGAGACACGGAGGAGTTTTTTTTGCAATTACGAGCCAAACTTCAAGTTGTAAGCCGTGGCATAGACGACATTTTTATTGCGCTCCCAAATGCCGTTGAAACGACTTTGCGGGACAGGATTCACTAAGTTGCCGTTTTCCGCGCCGCATTCAATCGTTATGCTTGGAACGCCGAGCTTGTAAACCGCCCAATCTTTGTAGCCCGCCGCATCAACCGCCGTGTAGTCGTCATCGAGATAGTAGCCCGTCGCGTGAGAAATTTCGCTTGCAAATTTTTTGGATTCGTCGAGAACTGCGCCGCTCTGCTTGAAGTACCAATAAATCAACGCTCCGCAAGTGTGATAGCTTATCGCGCGTTTGATGTGACTGTTCTGC
Organism: uncultured Selenomonadaceae bacterium; assembly: GCA_905234395.1. Taxonomy (GTDB): domain Bacteria; phylum Bacillota; class Negativicutes; order Selenomonadales; family Selenomonadaceae; genus Quinella. The sequence continues at coordinate 46,541 of CAJOHG010000007.1, read as the reverse complement.
GTCAAACTGATTAACGCCGCCGCTTCCGGTTCACTGCCTGGATAAGTGCCCTTGTATCTTTCGGAGGCGGGATATGGCGAGCCGTGAAATTCGTTCCAATCCGCGTCAAAATTTCTGTTCAAGTCGACGCCGCGAGCATTTGCTTTCCACTGAACAAGGTCGCCGCCGATTGCCGCAACTTGACTGCGAATTTCAGTGTTCTGTATGCCGTCCAAACCGAATTGACTGATTGCAACTCCGTCGGGATTGCTGTCGGGCACGAAATGAATCGTTACGCCTTGTAAAAGTTCCGTGGCAGGTACACCGCGATAAGAAACGTTGCCGCCGTTCAAAGCGTCGACAGCCTCGCAAAGTTGACGCATGACGACTTGCACGGTGATATATTCTCTGGCGTGCATTGCTCCGAAAATCAGAACTTGATTCGAGCTGTTTGGATCGCCAAGGACAATGTCATAAACGCCGCGCCCGTCCGGAGTGTCGCACAATTTCACGGCTTGCAGTTGCGAAGGATAGGCGTCGCAGAGAATTTTCATGTCGTGCAAAAAATTTTCGTAAGAATATTTTGCGGGACTTGAATAGACAATCAAATTTTGTCGCGGGCTTGAGCTGACGTTTACGGGTTGAATTTCGCTCTTCACTTCAGGCGGTGCAGGAGATTCAGTCGCGCTTTCGGACGAGCAACCGAAACTGCAAATGAAAAGCACCGTTACGAGAATCGTCGCGAAGAAAAATTTAAAGTTCGCCAAAACGTTTCACCTCCGAGCAAAATTAAAAGAGTAAGGAGCAGATTTTTTCCGCTCCTCACTCTCAAATCGTCGAGTTATTCTTTGATGTATTTGATGTAAGCGTCAAGAACGTAGCCGTTCATTCCGTTGTAAGTCGCCGACAAAAAGCCGTCTTGATAATAGCCTCTGTTAATCCAGACCCATTCGCCAAGAGGAATTGTCGTGATTCGCGGTGCCGAAGTGGAAGGATAACTGCGCAAGGAGATCCACTCTCTGCAGTTCACGACGAGTCCCCAATAAGCTTCCGCGCGATTGAATTGTGCGCCGACGACTACCAACGTAAACGCCAGCAACATTGTCGCAACAACTTTCTTCAACATAACAATTCCCCCTTAGCTTTACAAAAAGTTATAGTGCACTGCAGAGAAATTATATCAAAGAAATTTTCGATTTACAATGTGCCGGCAGGTAAATTTAAAAATTTTTGATTGAACGACCCATAACTTTTGCGATGCCGTCAAGATTTCCCATGAGCTGTTTAAACGCTTCGGGTGTCAAGGATTGATCGCCGTCGGAGAGAGCTTTTTCCGGGTGCGGATGAACTTCGATTATCAAGCCGTCTGCGCCCGCCGCAATAGCCGCGCGTGCCATCGGTGCGACCATTTTCCAACGACCTGTGCCGTGCGAAGGATCGACGACAATCGGCAAGTGCGACAATTCTTTGACCGCCGCGACCGCCGACAAATCCAACGTGTTGCGCGTGAAAGTCTCGTAAGTTCTGATTCCGCGTTCGCAGAAAATGACTTGCTCGTTGCCGCCGCTCATGATGTATTCCGCCGCGTTGAGCCACTCGCTGATTGTCGCAGAAAGTCCGCGCTTCAAAAGGACAGGCTTTGAACATTTGCCTAACGCTTTGAGCATTTGGAAGTTTTGCATATTTCGTGCGCCGACTTGAAGAATGTCCGCGTACTTGGAAAAAATTTCGATGTCGTCCTTGTCGACAATCTCCGTGACGACGCGCAGATCAAATTCATCGGCAACCGTGCGCAAAAGTTTCAAGCCATCCTCGCCGAGTCCTTGGAAGTCGTAAGGCGAAGTTCTAGGTTTGAATGCACCGCCGCGCAGAAATTTCGCACCGCAAGATTTGACAGCTTGAGCAGCCTCGCGAAGTTGTTCAAGACTTTCAACGGCACAAGGCCCGGCCATAACGACGATTTCATTTCCGCCGATTTTCACGCCGCCCGCGTCAATAATCGTGTCTTCGGGATGAAAGTCGCGGCTGACAAGTTTATATTTTTCCGTGATGCGAACGGTCTTGTCGACGCCCGCCATCATTTGCAATTCAAGGTTGGCGATGATTTTTTTGTCGCCGATGACGCCGACGATTGTAACTTCCTCGCCTTTGGAAAGGTGTGTACGCAGTCCCGCCGCCAAATTTTCTGCCGAGGAGCCGGGCTTCATTACAACAATCATTTGAAAAACTCCTTTGCTTGTGAAACTTGGGTAACCGATTTTGCATTGTACAAAGAAAAAGTTTTCGTGTCAATTTCAAGTTGCGCGTGATATTATAGCTTTAAGCTTTGAGCTTTGAGCTTTTAGGAATTGTCACTTACAGCTTAAAGCTCTAAGCTCTAAGCTAAAACAGGAGTTGAGAAATTTGAACGAGCAAATGTTTAGCAATTTTATCGTGGCGGTGAGCGCGATTATGCCGATGTTCTGTTTGATGTCGATTGGCGCGTTCGTGAAGTTTCAACGCTGGCTGACCGATGAAGAGCTTAATCACATGAATCGCATGGTCTTCCGAGTATTTTTTTTCTGCCTGATGTTTTATTCGATCTACACGACGGAACTTGCAACGAGTATTCGCCCGAAATTGATGCTCTTCGGCGCGTGCGGCGTGCTGATAATTTTTACGTTGCTGATGATTTTTATTCCGCGATTGGAGCCGGACAATCGTCGACGCGGCGTTATCGTGCAGGCAATTTTTCGGAGCAACTTCGTTCTGTTCGGCATTCCGATTGTCGCAAACATTTTCGGCGACGCAAACATTGCCGTGACGAGCGTGATGATTGCCGTGATAATTCCGATTTACAATATTTTGGCGGTCTTCGCACTGGAAACATTTCGCGGCGGAAAATTTGCACTCGTGCCGATTTTGAAAGGTCTCGCGAAAAATCCGATGATACTCGGTGCGATAACAGGTGCAACATTACTCGCACTCGGCGTGGAAGTTCCAAAGCCCGTCCTCAAACCGTTTGGACAAATCGCGGCGGCAACGACACCCGTTGCGCTGATAATTTTGGGCGCGTCATTCAAACTCGGTTCGACGCATGAACACCGCAAGCAATTACTCGGCGCACTGTTCGGAAGATTGATTCTCGTGCCCGCCGTGATGTTGTCGATTGCGGCATTTGTATTCGGTTTCAGCGGCGTTGAGTTCGTCACGTTGATAGCGATATTTGCATCTCCGTGCGCAATAGTTTCGTTTGCAATGGCTCAACAGATGGGCGGCGATGCAGATCTCGCGGGCAACTGCGTGGTGTTCACGTCGGCGTTGTCGTGCCTGACGATGTTCTGTTGGATTTTGCTCTTTAAGACACTGGGAACGTTTTGACTTTTGCGCGGCGTCATGATTATTGTTCGAGCGACTGACTCATTGCCGTGCCGATAACTCCGTCACGAAAAATTTTGTCGACGCTGACTTTAATCATCGCGCCGAGTTCAATGCCGCTGTCCGGAACGTAAACGCGCACATAATTTTTTGTCAAGCCGTCAACAATGCCGTCCGTCGAAGTCTCCGCGATTATCTCAACTGTCTCGCCGATAAGTCGTTCAGAAAAATTTTAAGTCATTGCCGTGCCGATAACTCCGTCACGAAAAATTTTGTCGACTTTGACTTTAATCATCGCGCCGAGTTCAATGCCGCTGTCGGGAACGTAGATGCGCACATAATTTTTTGTCAAGCCGTTAACAATGCCGTCCGTCGAAGTCTCCGCGATTATCTCAACTGTCTCGCCGATAAGTCGTTCAGAAAATTTTTCAGCCTTTGCACGCGACAATTCAACCGCCAAATTTGCACGGGCTTTTTTTATCTGCGACGGAATTTGATTCGGCATCGACGCCGCCAACGTTCCTGCACGCGCCGAATACGGGAAGACGTGAATTTTGCTGAACGGTTGCTTGCGGACGAATTCGAGTGTCTCCGCGAAAAGTTCATCGGTCTCGCCCGGAAAGCCCACGATTAAATCCGTGCCGATTGAAATGTTCGGGACTTCGTCGACGAGCCGCGCAGTCAGCTCCGAAAAATTTTTCGTCGTGTAAGGTCGGCGCATTGCCCGCAAAATTTCATCGCTGCCCGATTGCAACGGCAAATGTACATGGTTGCAAAGTCGCGAATCGTTTTTGAGCATTTCAATCAGCGCGTCGGACATTTCAACCGATTCGATTGAGCCGAGCCGTAAACGCAATGGATTAGCCGCGTCAAGGACAACGTTCACCGCATCGACTAGAGAAATTTTTTCGCGTAAGTCACGACCATACGCGCCGATATGAATGCCCGTCAAAACGATCTCCTTGTAGCCCGCAGATTTCAGCTCCAAACTTTCCGCGCGAATACTTTCAAGACTTCGACTGCGAACGCGTCCGCGAACGTAAGGGATTATGCAGTAGGCGCAAAAATTGTTGCAACCGTCTTCGATTTTCAGAAAGGCTCGCGTGCGGTGCGGACTGTGCGGCAATTCCTCGAATGTGTGAATGTCGTCGACTCTGCCGACTTGAAAAATTTTTTCGCCGCGATTTTTTAAAACGGTCTCGACAAGCTCAACAATGCGCGTGCGATCTTTTGTGCCGATAATCACGTCCACGCCGTCAATTTTGGCGATTTGCTCCGGCTCACTCTGCGCATAACAGCCGACGACGACCAACACGCGATTTTTATTGACGCCCGCCGCACGACGAATCATTTGCCGAGATTTTTGAGAACTTACCGCCGTGACTGTGCACGTGTTGACGACGACGACATCAGCCGCAGAAATTTCCGCCGCGAGTTCGTAGCCCGCCGCCGTGAAAAGTTTCAGCATCGCTTCCGATTCGTATTGATTCACTTTGCAGCCGAGCGTTTGAAAAAAAATTTTCAAGCTGTTCACTCCTTAAAGCGCGGTGATAAGTTGCGGTTGTCAAAAAATTTGTCGCGTCCACCGGATGCAACGTCACGTTGCCATGCGTTCATAATTTATCATCGCCAAGACGGAAATTGCGGCAGTGTCAGTCTTCAAGACGCGGTTGCCGAGTGTGACGCTGATTCCGCCCGCCGCCATGACGTTAATAACTTCGCGTTCAGTGAAGCCGCCTTCCGGGCCGATAAGCACGAAAATATTTTTGTCGCCGGCAGTGCTCAAAACTTCGCGGACAGTCGTATCGCGTTCACATTCCCAACAGAAAAGCAACAGCGTATTTTCGTCGAGCGGATAAATTTCTGCAAGCCAATCGTCGAGCGTGCGAATGTCTCCGATTGTCGGAATTGTATCGCGGGCGCACTGTTCGGCAGATTCTTTGGCAATGCGTCTCCAACGTTCAAGCTTGTCTTTCGGGCGAGCGATTGTCCTTTCCGAAATGAGCGGCTCAATCCCGTCAACGCCGAGCTCCGTCGCCTTCTCAATGATGTTGTCGAAACGATTTTGCTTGGGCAGACAATCGGCGAGAATAATTTTCCTGTCGCTGACGATTTTTTGAATTTCGCTGACACGTCGCGCCATAATCGTCGTCTTATCAAAATCAACAAGCTCAATGACTGCGCTGTTGCCCGTGCCGTCGACGGCGGTAATTTTGTCGCCGCGTTTGGCGCGCAATGATCGGGCAAGGTGATGCGCATCGTTGCCGCTGATTTTTATCGCGTCGCCGGTTATGTCCGTCACAAAAACTCTTTTCATGCTTGCACCTCTCACAAAAAAATTTTTCCGATTGTATATCACAGCCGCGCTTTTCGCAAACAAAAATCCTTCCGACGTTTATCGGAAGGAAAATTTTTCAAACTCTATTGCGACTGTTTGCTTGCCGAGAAATTTTTACGTGCCTCTTCCGACGGTTCATCAAGTTCAAATTTCAACGTGCCCGCCGCTTTCAATGCCTGCTGAAAATCTTTTGTCAAATGTTTCATTTCCAACAGCTTGGTTTGCGCCTCCAACGTGTGAACAGTTTCATCAGCGTCCTCGAAATACAACGAGTAAGCGCACTGATAATTTTCCTCGTCCGCGCAGGTGATTTTGAATTCGCCGCCGATGTAACTGCAATGATTGGCGTCCTCTTCGCGCAAGATAATTTTATCGATTGCGGCAGAATAATTCGTCAGCAATTCGTCAAGGCTCGTCGACAGCTCAAAGCGGCTTAGTTGCTTGTTGAGTTCGTCGAAAAAATTTTCTGCCGTCTCAAAAATTTTGCTCGTTGGCATTTACGACACCTCACTTGTCAAGAAATTGATTGACCGAGTTCAAGCTCCATTTCTTCGGTGATGTCCGCTTCTTTGATTCGTCCTTGACGTTTTTCTTCAAGCTTGCGTTTGACGGCGGGCGGCAATTCACTTTCCGGCAACGTGCGACGCGTCGTTTCTTCCATCCAATCTCCGTTTTCCATTTTGTGATAAAGTTTGTGCTCAATCTTCGAGTTTACGGAGTCGACGAAATCGGCAAGCATGATCGCCACGTGTTCAAAGAGCGGAACTTTTTTCGCGATTGACCGCAGCATTTGAGAGACTTTCGGCAAAAAATCATGCAACCATTTCAAAATGTCATCCCAAAAATAAACGATGGCGGCACCGCCCAAAATTCCGACCAGTCCCGCGCCAATAAGCCACGCTACAGGCAACATGGTATCTCCTCCTATTCTTCACAACGTTTGATTTTTAATCTGCGTTTGACGGATTCGGGCAATTCGTTTTCGGAAAGTGTTCGCCGCGAAGTGTCCTCGTCCGTCAATTCGTCATCGTCATCATCGTTTAGCGCAACGACTGCAATTAAGCCCGCGCCGATTAAAAGTGGAATCATGATTCGGCTCCTTTCCGTCACGAGAAAATTTTTCGCGAACCCATTGCGGCAATTCATCTTCAGACAATATGCGAGTCGTCGTCACTTCGCGCCGGTGTTTACGAATTTTTTTCTTGTCGTCGTGCAAAGCATAAACTGCACCGCCGGCTAGTGCCGCGCCGATTAAAAGCGGAATCATGCCTTCAGCTCCTTTCCGTGTTTAGCCGCTTGAGCTTTGACGTATTCTTCCGAGACGATTCGACGTTCGACCGTGACGCCCGCATTAGCTTGTTTGCTCGCCAAAATGTCTTCGATTGCCTCAATGACAAGCGATTTGTCCACGAACGGGAATTTTTTACGCGCCGCCTTGAACGCCGCCATCAACACCGCGTTTGCAATGTCACTGCCCGAAAGTCCGTCGTATTTTTCCGCCAGCTCGTCAATCTTGATGTTGTTGGGCATTGTCGGCAAAATATAATGTCGCCAAAGTTTTTTGCGGCAATCAAGGTCGGGAAGTTTGAACTCGACGTGCATTGAAATTCGCCGCATGAAGGCAGGATCAAAATTGGAAATAAAATTCGTCGCGAAGATAACGAAGTCTTGATAATCGTTCATGAGCATGAGCATAACCGAGCGCGTTTGATTCACGCTTACGTCCGTCGCGCTTGACATGTTTGTTACACGTTTGCTCAAGATTGCGTCCGCCTCGTCAAAGAATAAAATGCTGTCGGAACTTTTCGCCGCCTCGAATGCTCTGCGAATATTTTTGGGAGTCTCGCCGACGTATTTCGATTCGATGTCCGCGTAGTTGACGACGAGAATTTTTCTGCCGAGATATTTGGCGATGGCATGAGCTGCCATAGTTTTGCCGGTGCCGGGCGCACCGTAAAAGTTGATGCCGATTTGTTTAGCCTGCTTGTAAACTTTTTGCAAGTTCCAATCTTCAAAGACGCGTTTGCTGTTTTCGGCGTAGTCTGCAACGTCTAGAATCTTTTCTTTGACGGAGAGCGGCAAAATAATTTCGTCGAACGACCAACGCGGCTCTTCCGGAAAAAATTCTGTCGGCGGCTCTTTGGATTTGCGCGACTTGTTTTCTTCGTCACCGGCTTTTTCGTCGTCGGGCGTGAGCGGTCTTCCAATTCCCATCAGCAACACCTCCAACAAAATTTTTCGTCAACAGTATATTTCCGCCGTATAAAGTTGTAAAGTATCTGCGCGGTGCAACCGAAAAATTTTTCGCGCGTGAAGGAAATTTCTTGCGGCGGCAGAATTGGCAAGCGCAAACCATTTCAAAGGAGCAATTAATCATGTTGAAAAGAATCGTCGCGTTGGTGACGGCGGGAATATTTTTTTTGACCGCACCGAGCCTCGCGTTGGCAACTCAAGGCGATTTAGTCGACAGACCGTTCCAACAAGTCGAAGACGATAATCCGCAACCGACAACATTGCCGCCCGATGAACAATCAGCACAACCGACGACGTTGCCGCCGGACGAACAATCGGCTCAACCGACGACGTTGCCGCCGGACGAACAATCGGCTCAACCGACGACTCCGCCTGAAGAAGAAGTCGAAGGCTTGGAATTTTTGCTTTATGAACAGGACGGCGTTATGGCATTCGCGGTGATAGCCGACCACGAGAAATATCAACTGCGCCCGGTTTTGGCACGCGGCAAAGTTCCGGGACTGGCAACCGTTTCGCAGATGAACGCCTTCAACGCAATCGCAACGATCAACGCAAGCTATTTCGGCGGCAACGGCACAATCTACGGCAACACGCGAATCGACGGGCTCACGGCGGGCACGACTTATTTTATCCGCTCGGCGATTGGTATCAATGCGGACGGCTCCACGATTTTTGCGCGGCAGATTTATCGCGGCTCGCTTTACTTCAACGATACCGAAGTCGTCATTAACGGCGTCAACTGCGAACGAAATCCGAATACCGTCGTCGTCTACAACAAATGGAACGGCGCGTCGACAGGCACGAATAATTCCGGCATTGAAATTGTTGTCAAAGACAATCACGTCACGGAAATTTTTCGCGGTCAAGGCAACAACGCCATTCCAACCGACGGAATCATTGTCAGCGCGAACGGCACCGTTGCAGAAAATTTTGCGAACCTTCAAGTCGGCGACAGGCTCAAATTCGAGGAAGATTATATCAACATGGAACACACCGGCGACTTCAACGACGCGATTCACATTATCGGCGCGGGTCCGACACTCGTTAAAGGCGGAGAAATTCACGTGACCGCTGACGCCGAACAATTTCCCGACGATATTCGCGTGGGACGTGCGCCGCGTTCAGCAGTCGGAATCACAAAATACGGTGATTATATTTTTGCGGTCGTTGACGGTCGTCAAGCTCACAGCAAAGGTTGCACGTTGACGGAGTGGGCACGCATTTTGAAGGACAATTTCGGCGCGGTGGAGGCTATCAATCTTGACGGCGGCGGCTCGACGGAATTGATCTTCAAAGGCAGTTTAGTCAACAGTCCCAGCGACGGCGGCGAGCGTTCTGTCGGTGATGCGTTGACGATTTTGCGACGTTAATTCTTTGTGAGGTTACGAAAACAAGCGCACAGGGATGTGCGCTGCGCCGGCACCACTGAGCGGGACGCGAAGTTTGCCGGCACTTACGGCTTCGGGAAGTCATGACGTTGCGGCAATGGTGACCAAACGTTAGACGCGCTGACGAGCCGGATCGAAGTGGTCGGCTGAAGTTATCGAAAAATTTCTATCGCTCCGCGCGTAGCGGTGCCCTTTTCTTTGCTACTTTCTTTTGGGCAAGCAAAAGAAAGTAGATCCTAAAAAATAAAAATAAATTTACCCGCCGAATCAACGAGTGACGTTAAGCAGATAAAAATTTGTAAACGAAAAATCCTCTCGAAGCCGAGAGGATTTTTTCTTGGTGCCGAAGGCCGGACTCGAACCGGCACGTAGTTGCCTACGGCAGATTTTGAGTCTGCTGCGTCTGCCAATTCCGCCACTTCGGCGCAAGACGCATATTAGCACGCCTTCAATCGATTGTCAACAAAAACTTTTAAGCTTGCTCAACCGCGTAGACGCTGATTTTTCTTTGATAGCGACCTTTGCGCTCAAATGCAACTTTGCCCGCGATTTTGGCGAAAAGCGTATCGTCCTTGCCGCGTCCGACGTTTAAGCCGGGATGAAAGTGTGTGCCGCGTTGACGAACGAGAATGCTGCCCGCCGTGACGACTGTACCTGCCTGCTCTTTGACGCCGAGACGTTTCGATTCGCTGTCACGACCGTTGCGCGTGGAACTGACACCTTTTTTGTGCGCAAAACGCTGTAAATCAAATTGGAAAGTCATTTATTTTCACCTCCGAGGAAAATTTTTTCTTTGACCTTGACGATTTGCGGAGCAAGTTTTTCAAGCTCTTTCATGCCGATTAACATGGTTTGAAAGGCGACTTCGGTTAAATCGTCCGGCGAATCTTTGAGACGCAACATCAATCGACCGTGTGCCGCATCCCATGTGAAGTCGCGTTTTAAATGATCTCTCATGCAAAGAAAAGTTGACTGCGACATCATGGAAACGCCCGCGCAATAAATATCGAAACCGCGCTTTGAAGTGTTTGCGTGCCCGTCAACAGAAAAGCCGATAATTTTTCCGTCGCCCTGCTTGTAAATCTCCGCGATAATCATTTTTCAAGCCTCGATCTTTTCGATTTTGACTTTCGTGAACGGCTGGCGATGACCTTGACGGCGACGATAATTTGTCTTGTGTTTGTATTTGAAGATGCGGATTTTGGGACCTTTGCCGACTTTGATGACGGAGCCCGTGACTTTTGCACCTTCGACAAGCGGACGACCGAATTTAATTTCTTCGCCTTCGCCGACCGCCAAAACTTCCTCGAACGTGACAGAATCTCCTTCCGCCGCGTCAAGTTTCTCAATGATAATCTCGCTGCCTTCGACGACTTTATATTGTTTGCCGCCGGTTTTGATAATTGCGTACAACCTTAACACCTCCACCGGATGAACTCGCCGACTGTGGCACGTTGAACGTTTAAAGCCTCGTCGAGCGGCGCGAATAAGATAACAGAAAAATTTTTGCCTGTCAATTTCAGAGAAAAATTTTTGCGGTCAAGAAAAAGGCAAGTGACTTTCAGCGGTATCGATAATTTTACGACGAATCATTTTGCCGACGACCAATTTTTTCCGCTGTGAACGTCGACAATCAACGGCACCGACAATTTTACGACATTTTCCATTGCCGCACGCAAAATTCGTTCCGCGTCGACAAGCTCTGAAGTTTTCGCCTCAAGGACAAGTTCGTCGTGCACTTGAATGATGATTCGACTTTCAAGCCCGCGCAGATTTTCTTCAGCCCGAATCATTGCCAACTTGATGATGTCAGCCGCAGTGCCTTGAATCGGCGTGTTCATGGCGGTTCGTTCGGCGAAAGAGCGCACGTTAAAATTTCTGTCGTTAATCGCGGGCAAAGTTCTGCGTCGTCCGAACATTGTCGTCACGCAGCCGACTTCGCGAGCTTTGGCAATGGTCGTGTCCATAAAATTTTTCACGCCGGGATAACGTTCAAAGTAGCGCGTGATGTATTCGCCGGCTTCCTTGCGCGATATGCCGAGATTTTGCGACAAGCCGTAATCGCTGATGCCGTAGACGATGCCGAAATTGACAGCCTTGGCTTTGCGTCGAAGGTCAGCGGTTATCGCGTCGAGTGGCACGCCGAAAACTTCAGCAGCCGTCCGCGCGTGAATGTCCTGCCCGCGTTTGAAAGCGTCAATTAAATTTTCGTCGCCGCTCATGTGCGCGAGAAGTCGCAACTCAATCTGCGAATAATCGGCGGACAAAATGCAGTCGTAACCGTTGCCGGGCTCAAACAGTGCGCGAATTTCTCTGCCTTCATCGGTGCGCACGGGAATATTTTGCAAATTCGGGTAGGAACTGGACAATCTGCCCGTCGCCGTCACAGTCTGATTAAAATTCGTGTGAATGCGTCCGTCGCTGCCGATAAGTTTGCCGAGCCCGTCAAGGTACGTCGATTTGAGTTTCGTCAACGCGCGGAAGTCGAGAATCGCGGCAACAATCGCGTGACGGTCTTTGAGCTCCTCCAAAACTTCGGCGTTGGTCGAGTAGCCGGTCTTAGTTTTTTTGATTGGCGGCAGTTTAAGCTTTACAAACAGCACGTCGGCGAGTTGCTTCGGCGAATTGATGTTGAACGTTTCGCCGGCAAGGTCGTAAATCTTTTCAATCAGCGCGTTGATTCGTCCGCTCATTTCGACGGATTTTTTTTTGAGTTGAGCCGCGTCGACGAAGACACCGCGTTTTTCCATGCGAGCGAGTACTTTCGTCAACGGCAATTCCATTTCGCGATAAAGCCTCGTCAAATTTTCGTCGTCCAAAAGTTTTTCGTAACGTGGCGCGATTTTCTCCAGCATTGCAACGTTTCCGATATAAAGTTCCGAATCGCGTTCCGATTTGTCTTTTTCGGGATTGAGCAGGTAAGCGGCAAGTTCAGCGTCGAAAATCTTGGACAGGTCGACGTTGAAGTTGCGCAGAAAATTTTTCACGTCGCACAAAATGATTTTGCCGTTAAAGTCGTCGAAAATGCGTTGAACGTCGTCGGGATTGTCCGTCTCAAAAATTTCGCCGCCGAAAATTTTTATCGTGAAGTGATTCGTATCGTGTTGAGCAATCGTCAACGTCTCCGCCGCAAAAATTTTTTCCATGTCAATCGGCAACGCGTCGGTCGTCTGCGTTGTGAGCAAAGGTTCAGCGTCGGAAGTCAACGGTTCGCCGAAAAGTTCATGAATTTTCTTCAACGCAACCTTGAGCGCGTAACGTCGGCAAAAATCATCAACACGAGCAATGTCGGGCGTGAACGTGAAATTTTTCGCGTCGAATGTGATATTTGGAACGTTGCGGACGATTTGCGCGAGACGTTTGCTTTTGACGGCATCATCAGCGAAATTTTCCAATGCGGCACGAATTTTTTTCGATGTGACTTCTGCGCGGCGAGCGAGAACATTTTCAACGGTGCCGAAGGTTTGAATCAACGACGTTGCACTTTTCGCGCCAATGCCCTTGACGCCGGGAATATTGTCGGAAGTGTCGCCGCTCAAGCCTTTGAAGTCGACAAGCAGCGCAGGAGCAAAGCCGTACTCGTCGAAAAATTTTTTCTCGTCGTAACGTTCGACACTGGTCTTTTTGTTGAGCAAAACGTTCGTCGTTGCGTTGATGAGTTGCAGCGCGTCACGGTCGCCCGTCAAAATGTCAACGGAAAAATTTTCGCAAGCTTGAGCCGTCAACATGCCGATGATGTCGTCAGCTTCGTAGCCGTTCGCCGCGCAGGACTTGATGCCCAAAACGTCAATGAACTCTTTCAGCAACGGCAGCTGTGCGGATAAATCGTCGGGCATACTTTGACGCGTCGCCTTGTATTCGGAAAAAATTTCGTTGCGAAAAGTTTTCTTAGCCGTGTCGAGAGCAACAGCAATTAAGTCGGGCGATTGTTCGCGCAGAACTTTTAACAAGATGTTCGCAAAGCCGGTCAATGCACCCGTCGGAACGCCGTTTGGAGCAGTCAACGTCGGCATGGCGTAAAATGCGCGGTAGAAAATGCTGCTGCCGTCAATGATCAGAAATTTTTTCATGATTTCGCCGCCTCGAAAGGTTTATCAACTTGACCGGATTTAGGCTTATCAACGTCATCAGTTTTCGGATTGTCAACGTCATCAGTCTTGGATTTATCAACGTCATCGGTCTTGGGCTTATCAACGTCAACGGGCTTTGAAGGTTTATCGGGCTTATCGGTCGGTTGCGGTTCGGTGACGGTCACGGATTTATATCGGAAAATTTTCACGCCGTTATCGCCGGTCTGCAAGCCGCCTTCGATATTGAAAAGCACCATCGCATCATCGGAATTGCAATAAAGTTGCTTCTTGCGTTCGTAGCAAACGACTTTGCCGAAACGACTTTCCAACGTCGACTCTTTGGGATTCCAGGCGATTTTGGTTCGCAAAGCTTTCGTGATTGGCACAACGGGCAGATAAGTTATCCCGTCGCGAAGAACAGCTTTGGCAAAATATCTTATGCCGCGCGCGTCGGTCGGTTGAATGAGTTCGCCGTTGACTTCGATGTTGTAAGGTTTGCCGATAAAAGTCGGCTCTCCGTCGGCGGCTTCAATCTTTTTGGCAATGTCTTCGTCGCTCTCGAATGCAAGCACGCCGTAAGGTTCAATCCACTTTGTCACGTCGGCAACGGTAACTTCCTGTATGCCGTAACCGTCGGGATAAACATAATAAACAACGTCGCCTTCGGGAGACTTCTCGACGACAATGCGGTTATACATTATCTCAACGGGCGTGCCGACTTCCACGGCATCAAAGAGTGCTTCAACGTCGCGCTCGTTCATGCGAATGCAACCGTTTGAAACGTAATGACCTATGCTGTCGGGACGATTGGTGCCGTGAATGCCGTAGTTGCCTTGAATTTGCATCCAACGATAACCGAGCGGATTATCTGGTCCGGACGGAATTTCGTATTCGGGATCTGACGGATCAATCCACGACGGATTAATCTCTTTGGTGTTGATTTTGTAGTAGCCGGTCGGCGTGGGAGTGCTCGGTTTGCCGACGCCGAGATGATAGACCGCCAACTTTGTGTCGCCGTCATAAAGGAGCATGAGACGACTTGCAAGGTTGATGTAAATTTTTTTGTCCGCCGCCTGCGCAGTTGCAGTGAATGAGCCGATAATAAAAGCCGCGCTCAAAATAATTGCCGTGAAAAATTTCAACGCGCTCATCGTTAGACATCTTCCCTTCCGAAAATATTTTTCGCCAATATAGCAGTTCATTCTGAAAAAGTTTTGAACTGCGCCCGGCTCCGCATTCAAAAAAATATTTAAGTCGCCGCTGTCAACCGCCGATATAGTTAGCGAAGTCAAGCAGGACTTGACAAAAAATTGAATAATCAGGTCAGACGCACAGGAATTTTCGGACAAGGAACAGTCAAACACATCTGACCTTCGGCAAATCCAAGAACACGCCGAATTAGAAAAGGAGAAGTGATTTTTATGAATAGGGCTTTATTCTCCGGTGTTTCCGGTCTGAAAGTTCATCAAACTCGCATGGACGTTATCGGCAACAACATCGCCAACATCAACACCATCGGCTTTAAAGGCAGTCGTACAACTTTTTCCGATATGCTCTCGCAAATTCAAAGCGGTGCTGCTGCTCCTACTGAAAATCGCGGCGGCGTCAATCCTCGTCAAATTGGTCTGGGCGTTTCGGTTGAAAGTATTGACCTTGTCTTTACCACCGCTTCGCCGCAACAAACCGGCAGAAATACCGACTTGGCACTTTCCGGCGACAACGGTCTGTTCGTTTTGAAGACTGGCGATCAATCTTACTACACTCGCAACGGTGCATTCGCCTTCGACGAAAACGGCTACTATGTTATGCCCGGCAACGGTCTGCGCGTGCAAGGTTGGAATGCCACCGACGGCATCATAAACACCAACGGTTTATCGGAAGATATAATCGTTCCCGTCAACAGGACAATGGAAGCTGTCGCGACAGATCAAATTTCTTACAGCGGCAATTTAAACAAAGAGTCGCTCACCATTAAAAGCATTCAAGCCACTGCCGTCACCGGTCAAAGTTTAGATCCCGTCGTGACCCGCAGCGGAACCACCATCACAAGTGTCAACGTCGACGGTGCAAACGCTCTGTCCGCAACAATCACCCTTAGCGACGACAGCCAAGTTCATGTCACAAGCGGCTATTACGAAGTGGGAAAGAGCATTCCCATAACTACAATCGCCACGATTTTCGACTCACTCGGCGGCAAACACGAAGTCACCATTCTTTTGGATAAAGATCCTTCTTCCACCGATGCCAACCTCACCGACGAAGAAGCAATAGCTACCCGCAGAACTGACAGCGAAGGCAACTACGTCTATGATAACCGCTGGAGAGCTTATATCGCACCCGGCGAAGGAATGAAAGGCCCTGCCTCCGACGACTTTGAAAACACATACGAGAAAGACGAAGCGGACGGCTCGCACGTTGTCGGCACAATGAACAATATCAATTTCCTCTACTTCAACGATCGCGGTCAATTCATTTCCAACGGTCAATCGCAACTCGGCTCAATTAATTTCGTTTATTCAAACGGCAACGGCGCGGCAGAGCAAGACGCGGACATCACCTTCTCCGATATGACGCAATATGCCAACTCGACGACCTCTTTCCCGACGACAAACGGCAACACTGCGGGCGTTCTCCAAAGTCTGTCGGTTGACGGCAACGGCATTATCAGCGGTGCATACACCAACGGTTTGGTGCGTCAAGAGGCACAAATCGCTATTGCGCAGTTCACAAACTCCGCAGGCTTGACAAAGATTGGCACGACGATTTATCAAGAGTCGAACAACTCCGGCGAGGCAAATATCAAGACGCTTTCAGACTTCGGAATGTCCGTTGTCGCCTCCGCCCTTGAAATGTCGAACGTCGATCTTGCAACCGAATTCTCCGAAATGATCATCACGCAACGCGGTTTCCAGGCAAATTCAAAAGTGACCACGGTCGCCGACGAAATGCTCGAAACCATCGTCAACATGAGAAGATAAACATTTCCTTTCGCATAAAAAACGGCTCGCTCCTTTTGGAACGAGTCAATTTTTTTGCGCAAATCATTTTCAGAAGCTCCCGCTCACGTCAATTTGCTCAACGATATTGTTCAGAAACGCGCTGAATTTTGCCGCACCGTGAGTGTTCATGTGCCCGTAATCGTAAAAATCTTTGTCCGTTAAACCCTGCAACTTCCAACCGTCGATGAAAATTGCTCTCGAATGTTTTTTGCACGCCTGTTCAATCAGATAATAATATTCATCAAGTTGCCGCCTCGGATAAATTTTCATGTACAATTCCGACATCGGCATCAAGATCATTATCGGGCGAATATTGTTTTCTTCGCACAGCGTCAAATAATCGTTCAAAATTTTTACGTTTTCTTTGCGCGTTTCGGGAAAAACTTTTCTGTCCCGCTCATCACCGCTTTTGAGAATTTTAATTTTCTTTTGTGGCGTCATTGAATATGTCGGCTTTTTCAAAAGGAACGGATTGTTGACATCAAACGGCTCAATCGATAAGCGGGAATTCAAATATTCCTCACACAGAAATTTTTTGTAAACGTCCGCGGGAACAAAAAAATTGTGCAAGTCGTTGAAGGCGATAAGATAGTGCATCATCAAAAAATTCAGATGAGTTGACTTGGACAAGTCGTAGTGAAATATGTACGGCGCAAGCTCAATCAACGCATAACGAAGTTTTGTATGCCCTTCGCAAGATACGACGAATTTGGCTATCTGCAAATTGTAATACAAATCTTGACTTGAACGAGCAAAGTTAAACAGTCGCCGTTTAAAATGCGTGCCGTCCAAACCGACTTCGGCATAACTCATTCCCGTCGCAAACATCTCAAATTCCGCCGAGTGTTCCTTGAAATATCTTAGCACTCGTTCAATAAAAAAGTCTTCTTGCTCCGAAACGTTCAAGCCGAGAATTTTATTTTTCGCAACGCCGAATTCTTCAACGATTTTGAGAAAGTCATCTGCCCACGTGGTGTTTTCCACGCACAAAACATAGTCGTAATAAAAATCTTTAACGCACTCTTTCAACTCGTAAAGCGGGTGAAGTAATTCTTCCGTCATGCCGACTTGCCTCAAAATTTTTTTCGCAGGCTCCACTTCATCGACGACAATCGCGCAACATTCGAGTTCGGGATTCAAAATTCGCAGATTATCCAAAAGTTTATCAGTCCACGTTACGAGCAAAACACGCATTTATAATTCTCCGTCGAGCTTCTTAGCAAGCAACTGATTGACAAGTTGAGGATTGGCTTTGCCGCGAGTGAGTTTCATGACTTGCCCGACGAGTGCGCCGACAGCTTTTTTCTTGCCGCCGCGATATTCTTCAACGGCTTTCGGATTTTTGGCAATGACTTCGTCGATGACGCCTTCAATCGCGCTTGAATCGGTAATTTGCACGAGACCTTTGGCTTTGACAATCTGCGCGGGCGAATCGGACGACTTCCACATTTCCGCAAAGACAGTTTTGGCGATTTTGCCGCTGATTGTTCCCTTCGCAATGAGCTGAATCATTTCGGCGAGACGTTTTGCATCGACAGGAGAATTTTCAATCGTCAAGCCGTCCGCGTTGAGATTTTTGGACAGGTCGCCCATAATCCAATTCGCGGCAGTTTTGGCGTCGGCACCGAAATTAACAACCGCATCAAAATATTCCGCCATAGCTCGTGAACTCGTAATGATTCCCGCGTCGTATTCGCTCAAGCCGAAATTTTTTATCAGACGTTGGCGGCGAGCGTCGGGCAATTCGGGCAGAGACTTTCTGAACGCCTCAATCTCTTCATCGGTCGTGACAATCGGCGGCAAATCCGGTTCGGGCATGTAACGATAATCGTGCGCGTCTTCCTTTGAACGCATTGATTGAGTGATTCCGCGTTCGGGATTCCACGTGCGAGTTTCCTGAATAATCGTGCCGCCGTCGTCGAGAACTTCCGCTTGCCGTTCAATCTCATAATTAATCGCGTCTTCGAGAGCTTTGAACGAATTGATATTTTTCATTTCAGTACGCGTGCCGAGTTTGTCGGAGCCAATCGGTCGCAGTGAAACGTTGATGTCCGCGCGAAGGTTGCCTTCTTCCATGCGACAATTCGACACGTCGATATATTCGAGAATCGATTTGATTTTCTCCATGTAAGCGCGAGCTTCGGCGGCGGAATGCATATCGGGTTCGCTGACGATTTCAATCAGCGGAACGCCCGTCCGATTATAATCGACGTTCGAGCTTGAAGAATCTTTAATGGTCGTGCCGCTGTGTACGAGTTTGCCCGCGTCTTCTTCCATGTGAATTCGCGTCAATCGGACAATTTTTTTTGCGCCGTCAACGTCAATCTCAACGTGACCTTCGTAAGCTATCGGCAAGTCGTATTGCGAAGTCTGCCAATTTTTGGGCAGGTCGGGATAGTAATAATTCTTGCGGTCGAATTTGCTGTACTTGTTGATTTTGCAGTTCGTGGCGAGCCCGGCTTTAATTGCAAACTCAACCACGCGACGATTGACGGTCGGCAAAACTCCGGGCAGTCCCAAACATACCGGGCAAGTGTGAGTATTTTGTTCCGCGCCGAAAGTCGTTGCGCAGCCGCAGAAAATTTTCGTGGCAGTCTTCAATTCGCTGTGAATCTCCAGACCGATTACCGCTTCATATTTCAAATCAATCACCTCAAAATTTTTATCAGTTCAATTCGTGAGCAGAGAGTTTATCGCGTCAAACACGGCGTCATTTTCCGCACGCGTGCCGATTGAAATTCGCAGGCAATTCTTCAAGCCGAACGCACTCGGCGAAAAATATCTTATGCCGATGTCGAGCGACTCCAAATAATTTTTCAGCTCCTCGGCGCGTGAAAGTCTTATCAGCACAAAATTTGTATTCGACGGAAAAACTTCGACGCCCGAAATTTTTTGCAGACGTTCAATAATGCGTTGACGTTCGGCGATAATCATTTGCAGGCGCGGAACAAATTCGTCGCGCATTTGATAAACGATGTCTGCCGTCGCCAAACTCAACTTGTTCATGTGATACGGCATGAAAGTTTTGTTGACCATGCGCGTAACTTCAGCTTGAGCAATCATGTAGCCGACGCGTGCGCCTGCCAGTCCGTAAGCCTTTGAAAAAGTTCGTGCGACAAGCAGATTCGGATATTTCGCGACGAGATTAACGGCACTGCGCCCGTAAAATTCAACGTAAGCCTCATCAAGCAGAAATGCACAGTCAATCGACGCGGCAATTTTTTCAACCTGTTCAAGTGTCAAAGCGTTGCCGGTCGGATTGTTCGGGTTGCAGACGACGGCGAGATTTGCATTTGTATCGTGAACAGCGGCGATAAATTTTTCAACGTCGAGATCAAATTTCGCGTCCAAGTTGAAGGCAATTCCTTCGGACTCGGCAGCTTTGGCATAAATTTTGTACATGGAAAAACTCGGTTGCGGAAAGACGACGCGTTTGCCTGCTCCGCCGAAAGCATGAAAAACTTTTTCGATAATTTCGCTGGAACCGCCGCCGAGTAAAATTTGCGACGCATCGACGGAAAAATTTTTGGCAATCTGTTCAACGAGCGAGTGATATTCTTCGTTCGGATAGCGATTGAAAGCCAACATTGCCAGACGATTCAAAACGCGTTCTTCGACAAGCGGCGGCAAGTTCATCGTCGATTCGTTCGCGTTGACTTTGATGCGATAATTTTTTTCCACGCCATCATAAGACGGCATCTTGTCCAATTCATTGCGATAACTCAACATTTACAAAACCTCTTCAAGAAAAATTTTTTGGCGTGATTATATCAGTCATGCACCGCCGCCCGCAAGCTTTTAAAGCCGCAAAACATTTGACATATCCCTTGACAATCTATAAAATGACTTGGTATTCGGGAAAAAATTTTTAGGGGGTGAGCATTATCGCTATTACCATCGCAGCAATTATCGTCGCAGTAATTCTCGGTGCCTTCGGCGGCTACACGGCGCGCAAAAGAACTGCTGAAGCTCAAATCGGCTCGGCGGAAGATGAAGCACGTCGAATCGTTGAAGAGGCACGGGAAAAAAGCAACGCTGAAAAGAAAGAAGCCATGCTTGAAGCTAAGGAAGAAATTCATAGAATGCGCCAAGACCTTGACCGCGACACCAAAGAACGTCGCAACGAAATTTCTCGGCAGGAACGGCGCGTAGTGCAAAAGGAAGAGAACCTTGACAGGAAGCTGGATTCACTGGAGAAAAAAGAACTTCAACTAAACAAGAAAGAAGCACGTTTGAACGAATCGCAGGCAAATTTGGACGCAATGCAGGCGCGCGAAGATGCTGAACTTGAACGAATTGCCGCACTGTCCAAAGACGAAGCTCGCGTAATTTTGATGAGCGAAATGGAAGAAAGTCTTAAGCACGACAAGGCAGTTAAAATCAAAGAGTACGAAACGCAAATTCGCGACGAGGCAGACAAAAAAGCTCGCGACATTCTTAGCACGGCAATTCAACGTTGCGCGGCTGATCACGTCACGGAAACAACGGTATCGGTCGTTGCTCTGCCAAGTGACGATATGAAAGGCAGAATCATCGGGCGCGAAGGCAGAAACATTCGCACGCTCGAAACGTTGACGGGCATTGACCTAATCATTGACGACACGCCCGAAGCCGTTATCCTGTCGGGATTTGATCCTGTTAAACGTGAAATTGCTCGCGTCGCATTGGAAAAATTAATTTCGGACGGAAGAATTCATCCCGCGCGAATTGAAGAGATGGTCGAAAAAGCTACTCGCGAAGTTGATAACCGCATGAAAGAAGCCGGCGAACAAGCAACCTTCAAAGTCGGCGTGCACGGAATTCATCCCGAACTGATTAAACTTTTGGGTCGGCTCAAATATCGCACGAGCTACGGTCAGAATGTTTTGAGCCATTCGATTGAAGTTGCAATGCTTGCGGGAATTATGGCGAGCGAACTCGGCGTTGACGTGAATCTTGCCAAACGCGCGGGACTCCTTCACGACATCGGCAAGGCAGTTGATCACGAAGTCGAAGGGCCACACGTGACAATCGGCGCAGATTTGGCGAAACGTTATCGCGAAAATAAATTCGTCATCAACGCCATTGCGTCTCATCACGGCGACATTGAAGCGACTTCCGTTGAGGCAGTTTTAGTTGCGGCGGCTGATGCGGTTTCGGCGGCAAGACCCGGTGCGCGTCGTGAAAGTTTGGAAATGTATCTTAAGCGGCTCAAAATGCTTGAAGAAATTGCCGAGAGCTTTGAAGGCGTCGAACGATGTTTTGCGATTCAAGCCGGTCGTGAAATTCGCGTTATGGTTAAGCCCGACAAAATTAACGACGATGCGGCAGTCACTCTTGCGCACGACATTGTTAAAAAGATTGAAAAAGATTTGGATTATCCCGGTCAAGTCAGAGCGACAATTATTCGCGAAGTGCGCGTTGTCGACTACGCGAAATGATTTAGGGCAGTTCCTTACAAAGGAGGTTTAAGCGGTGTTTGATTTTTTGAAAAGGTCGAAGAAACCTAATCCCGACGCAAGCAAGCTGTTGGCGTCGATACTTGTGGTGTTTCCGGCAATTCAATCAGTTACTTACGAGTCGAAAGACGAAACGCTTGAATTCTCCTTTGCATTGAACGGAAAATTCTCGCGGGACGACTTCACGGAGTTTTTGCATTACGTGGCAGAGTCGTTGGAAACTTTTCATCAGCTGGAAGGCTTGAGCGGCGCAAAAATTGAACTCAACGTCGAGGGCGTCTACGGCACATGCTTTTTAAATGTTCGGCGCGACATGGCAACGTTGACTTGCCGTGAACTGTCGCTTTTGACGGAGCTGGCGTTTAATTATTTCGGCGACAGATTGATTGAAGAATACGACGACAATTATTATCCCGATGAAGATTATTTGATGGCGCAGGAAGATTATTTGGAGCAGTGTTTGAACAATATGCGGCAGTTGCGCGTTGAAGGTCGATTGGTCGGCGTGCGCGAGCGTGAACGTGTCTTGGTTTATTCGCGCTGATAAGGATGTGAATTTTTTTGCGAATTTTGATGGTTGGTGATGTTGTCGGCAAGCCCGGCAGATATTTTTTTATGGAGCAGACGCTTGAGCTTAAACAGTCGAAAAAAATTGACGCGGTCATTGTCAACGGCGAAAACGCGGCTCACGGCAAAGGCTTGACACCGCAAATTTTTGAAGACTTGCTGCGCGGCGGAGCTGATATTGTCACGAGCGGCAATCACATTTGGGACAACCCAAAAGTCATGGAGATTATCGACGCGGAACCTTTCCTGTTGCGTCCGGCAAATTATCCTGAAGGCACGCCCGGCAACGGCTTTTGCATTTTTCCCGTCGGCAAGAAAAAAATCGGCGTCATAAATCTTTCCGGCAGAACTTTCATGAATCCGCCGCTTGACGATCCGTTTCGGCTTGCAGAAAAAATTGTCGCCACGATTCGCAGGCAATGCGATATGATTTTTGTCGACTTCCACGCCGAGGCGACGAGTGAAAAACTTGCGCTTGCTTATCACCTTGACGGGCAAATTACGGCTCTCGTCGGCACGCATACGCACGTTCAGACGGCTGACGAAAAAATTCTTCCGAACGGCACGGCTTACATCACGGATTTGGGAATGGTCGGCGCGGAAAATTCTATCCTGGGCATCGAAGTCGAACCTGTGATTAAAAAATTTTTGACGGGTCGTCCGAGCAAATTTGAAGTTGCGACGGGAGCTTGCCTCTATTGCGCACTGCTGATTAAAATTAACGACGCCAATAACAAAGTCGTCGGTGTCGAGCGAATTTGCATTAAAGAACGTTCCAAAAATTAAACGGTCAAAAAAATTCAGCGCGGTCAATCAGATCGCGCTTTTAGTTTGTCAATCGTCAATCAGCGGCGACAATCCCACGTCAGCCAAAAGTTCATTCGTCTGCAAAACGCTTTTGTGATTTTCCAACGCAAACCAGATAATCGCGTCGCGTTCGTCGCGGGCATATAATTTTTTGTTGCCGGAGTAATACAAAAGGTAATCGGTCTCTTTGGGCGAAAGTTTCATTGCCAGGGCGAGCGACAAAATTTTTTCGCGCGAAGGATTTTTTCTGCCGCTGAAAATGTGATGAGCATATCCTTCGTCAAGTTGCGAATCGCGAATCACTTGCGCCCGTGTCAAATGTTTTTCTGCGAGCAAATGCTTGAGATATTCGGCGAGCGTGAACTTGCGAAAATTTTCCGTGTTGTCGCCGAGAAATTTTTTAACGTCGTCAGTGGCAGTCAATTCGTTTTCAAGTTGCGCGGTATCCTTCGCGGTCATCGAATCGCCTCCAAAAATTTTTTCTGTAATTTATCGCAAACACGATTGAAAGGCAACGGTCATGAAAAAAAACGTCGCGGAGTTTCTCGAATTCCGTTATGAAAAATTGAAACTGCTCAAACGTTCGGAGCGCGGCGAAGTGTGGCTGGCGTCGACACGTCAAGGCGGCGAACTCGTCATTTTAAAGCGCGTGATGTTGACGGGACTGCCTTACGACACGCTGAAAAAATTCCAATTCACATTGCCCGCGAAAATTTTTTTCTGCGCGGCGGACGAATCGGAAACAATCATCGTGGAAGAATTCATTCACGGCGAAAATTTGCTGGAACGTCTCGAACAAAAAAATTTCTTGAGCGAATCGCAGGCGCGGGCAATTCTCCTGCAAATGTGCGACGGACTTAAAGAACTTCACGCGCAAAAAATAATTCATCGCGACATCAAGCCGTCAAATTTGATTCTGCAAGGCGAACGAATTCGATTGATTGACTTCGACGCCGCGAGACTTTTCAAGGACGGGCAAGAATCCGACACGAATCTTTTGGGCACGAAAGGTTATGCTCCGCCGGAACAATTCGGCAGCGGACAGACTGATCCGCGCAGTGATATTTATTCGCTCGGCGTCACGATGAAAATTTTGCTCGGCGGACATTGCGGACGGTTGAAAAAAATTTTGGACAGGTGCACCGAACTTGACCCGAAGAATCGTTTTCAGAGCGTCGACGAACTCAAAAGCGCGTTGACAGTTTCAAAGCCGAACATTCACGGGAAAATTTTTGCGTCGCTGATTTTGATGACGGCAATTTTATTCGCGAACATTCCGCCGCTCAATCGTGACGAAAATTTTTCGGAAGTCGTCAGCCGAGTCGAAGAGCCAATCGTCGAAAAAATTTCCGCAACCGTCAAAGAAACTCCTGCGCCGAAAAAATTCACGTTGCCGACAATAAAACTTCCGTCCGTAGAAATTGAGCAACCGTCAACGCCGCAAGCTCCGCCCGTCAAAAAAAATTCCGCGTCCGAAGAATTCACGTTGCCAAAAATCGACATTCCGCCCGACGCTTTGAAACCTGTCGAATTTTCACAACCTCAACCGCCGCCTGTTGAAAAAACTTTTTCGGGAATGCTCAAGACCACGTTTTATTTAAATGGCGAACTCTACAATCAAGCCGATCATCTTCACGACGACAATTTGCCCGTCACTCGCGATGAATTTTCTCGCGGCAACGTTCGACTGCACATCATCAACGACATCGGAGACGTTTGGCAGAAGCCGACGATAAAATTTACGTTCAAACCGAATTGGGGCGGCGATCCGTTGACGGCGACAAAAATTTTGCCTGCGTTGAAAGTTGATGCGTCGACTGACTTTGCAATTCCGTTCGATTCTTACGAGTTGCCCGACAAAAAGCCGCTGTCCGTTTGTCTGCAGATTTGGCTTGAAGGCGACGAAACTAAAATGGACGAGCATTATTGGTGCATTTGGTTTGACGTGACCGATTGAAATTTTTTCCGCCGATTTACCCGCCGGCACATTACGCGGCGGATTTTTTTTTGTACAATGAATTCGATAGCTGCAATGCAAACTGTGCGCTTTCACGTCATATTTAGGCGGATTGTCGTCCCGTTCACTGTGATAAACTTATTGCGTAGGTTTATGCGAAAAATTGAAGTGAAGGGCTTAACAAGATGGACGAAAAGAAAAACGCTGTACTCCGGCAAATCGGTGCTAAGGTTGCTTACTATCGCACGTTGCGGCGAATGACTCAAGCAGAACTTGCCGAAAAAGTTCACATGAGCTCAAGCAGTATCGGACGAATTGAACGCGGCACTTACAACAACGGTGCGCCAATTTCCACGTTGCTGGACGTTGCAGACGGTTTGGGCGTCGATTTAGTTTCTCTCGTCACTTTCAGCACGGAGGAAGAGAAAATTTTTCGGGAGACTGATAAAAATTTTTTATGATTGTCGGCAAGATAAAGGAAGGTGATTGTCATGCATATCGTAGCAATAATCATCGGGCTGATTGTCCTGTACAATTTCTGGGATTATCTTTTCTATATCGTCGGCGGAATCATTGGATTAGTGGCTTTGATTTTTTTAGGTTGCGCCAAAGAAGAGCATAACAAACCCAACGGAGATTCTTTGACCTATTTAATCATCGGTGTCATGTGTTGCGGATTGTCTTATTGCATGTTCAGCTATCAAGTAAATTCTTGGCATAATCCCGAACTTATCGCTCAAGAACAAGCTCAAAAAGAAAAGGACGCCGCTGAAAAAGCTCAAGCCGAAGCTGAACGAAAAGCTCGCGAAGAGGCAGAAAAGATTCAAAAAAATATTGAACGCGCCAATCAGCTCAACGGTTACGAAAAAGAACTTTTCTATTCAAAATTTCAAGAGTATATAACTTCGGGTCTGGACGAAAATTCTGCACGTGAAAAAGCTTTGGCGGAAGTCGACGCAATGTTGGCGGCTCAAGCCGAAGCTGAACGTAAAGCTGCCGAAGAAGAGCAAGCACGTTTGGTAGCTGAACAAAAAGCTCGCGAAGAGGAACAACGCAGATTAGCAGAGGCTGAAAAAGCTCGTCGTGAAGAAGAACAACGAATTGCGGCTTGGGGCGACAAAGCTCAAGTCAAAAATTATCTGGAGAATATCCAACCGTTCGCGTTTGTAGATTTTGTAAAGGGTCAGTCGGGAATAACCGGTCCTTTGGCAAACGGCGAAGTCAAAGCGTTGGCGAATCATGCTTGGGTTATGTCAGTGGCGGCACAAAGTCAAAAAAATAAACCAAGCGAAGTATGTCGGCAAGTAGCGATTTATTTTGCTTGCGAATCGGAGCTGGCGCAACATTATGCATCTGTAAAAAAAGATAAACGTGGAGCACTTGATCTGGTGGACACTGCTCTTTCAGGGGCGCAACTTCCCGAAACATACAGTCGACAAAATGACGCCGAGAAAAAAATTCGTGAAATTGCAAATTGGTGCGGCGCAGACTTGAGTAATTTCATTGAAACCGAAATGATACGGCGAATTTGGCAGGAAGCGTCAAAACGCAGATGAAAGGCAGCGATGCTTTGCAGTCATAAGCCAAAAAATTTTTCTGTACAAGATAATATTTTCGGAGGGTGATGCGTATGAAAAAAATTTTTATGCTGGTCGCGGTCTTTGCAGTCATGTTTAGCGCGTCTGTCGTTCAAGCTCACACGGGCGAAGATTATTGGGCGCGCGTCGTCAACTGCAACGAGTGGATTTCGCTTAGAGAATATCCTTCAACTTCTGCTCCGCGTCTTGCAAAAATTCCACTCGGAACCGTCGTAAAAGTTTCTAAATATCATGGAATGGACGGCGCAGATCCAAGCCCTTGCGACGGATTTATTCGCACGCAATACAACGGGCAGTACGGCTGGTGTTTGATGAATTATCTTCGCATTGAAGGATTCACCGGATATTCGCCTTGAAAAAAATTTCGGAGGATGATGCGTATGAAAAAAATTTTTATGCTGGTCGCGGTCTTTGCAGTCATGTTTAGTGCGTCCGTCGTTCAAGCTCACATGGGCGATTATTATTGGGCGCGCGTCGTCAACTGCAACGAATGGATCTCGCTTAGAGAAGAACCTTCGGTCGAATCACGACGAATTACAAAAATTCCGCTCGGCAGTCTCGTCAAAATTTATCAAGGGCAACTCGGCGAACGTCATTCTTCGCCAATGGACGGCTTTTACTGGACGGAATATAACGGAATGCGCGGCTGGTGCTTGAGAGAATATATTCGCGTCGGTGAACACGCCGGCAGTATGTCATGAAAAAATTTTCGGCTCGTTCAATCGGACGGGCTTTTTTGTTTGACAGATTGAAATTTTTCCGCTAACTTATCACAAGGAAATTTTTTTGCGGGAGTGGAAACGCTATGGACTTTGAAAAAATTTATCGCGAATTTGAATCGGCGCAGGCAAACGACGACTTTGAAACGATGGGTGCCATAATTTTGCAGGCTACCAATTACGCCAACAAACTCTCACGAGTCGGCAGAGTGAATGAAATTCCGCACGAAGCAAAGAAAATTGCAAAACATTCTCATGTGCTGATTCATCAGATAATGCAAATGTTGAGCGACGGTCATGTCGACAAGGCAAGAAAATATTTGACCATACTTTCCGAAAACAACATCAAAAATTTTGATGGCTTTTTCCAAATGCTCTATCTCTTCGGCAAAGCTCTTTATGCGACGAATGATTTTTTATGGGCGATAAAACTTTTCAACCGCTATGATGAAGTTCGCGCGGCGAAGTGGAATGACGTCGACGAGTTGAGTTTGTTTTATCAAGCGAATTCTTTTGCTCTGCTCGGCGATTTTAAAACGGCAGCTGAACTTTTTGAGCGCGTGCTGTCAATCAAAGCCAATTTCCCGGAGGCAAAGCGCAACTTACAAATTGTGCGGCTCGGCACGAATGAAAATCTTGTCCGCAAAATTTCAAGCCTGTGGTATTTCCCGAATTGGCGCGACGTCCCGATTTTCATCAATGCTCGCGATCGGCTCGGCGTGATGAAAAAATTAATCGATTGGCTGTTGAATGCGGGCTATCGCAAGCTGATAATCCTCGACAATCTGTCGACGTATCCGCCGCTGCTTGAGTATTATCGCTCGCTCGAAAACGATTTGCGCATAAAAATCGTTCGGCTGGAAAAAAATTTCGGTTTCAAAGCTCTGTGGCTGTCGGGAATTCTTGAGCAACTTCAAATTGCGACGCCATACATTTACACTGACCCGGACGTTCTGCCGATTGAAGATTGCCCGAAAGATTTCGTCGCGCAACTGATAAAAATCCTCGACTCCAACCACGAGATCAGAAAAGTCGGACTTGGAATTGTTTGGGAAGATATTACGTTCTTCGACAAAAAATTCTTTCAAGAACTCGAATCGAATTTTTACAATGGCACGCGAGTCGGAGAAAATCTTTATCACGCGCAAGTTGATACGACGTTCGCGTTGCATTCAAACGTTCGGCACTACAGCTTGCGATTTTCTCTGCGCACGACGGGCGATTTGCGCATTTATCATTTGCCGTGGTATTTTGATTACGACAATTTGCCCGACGACGAGAAATATTACATTGAACACGCGGACAGTTGCGCGTCGATTGCAGGGCGATTCAAAGCACGTTGACTTGCCAACGCAAAAGGCGGAAGTTTTGAACTCCCGCCTTTTATTTAGTGGAGACGGAGGGATTCGAACCCTTGACCCCCAGATTGCGAACCTGATGCTCTCCCAGCTGAGCTACGTCCCCGGTGACGCTGATTATAAACCTGCGCACGTTCAAAGTCAAGAATTTTTTGCAACGTTGCCTTTGAGCCGACCGAGACGATAGCCGAAAAATTTTGCCGCGTCCCTGAAGATTGCGCCGAAACAATCGAAAGGATTTTTTTTCGCCAAAGCAACGAGTTTCATCACGACGAATTTTTTGCCTGCACCTTCCGCAGAACCGAACGTTTCGCGAATCCACGGCTCCTGTGCGTGAAATTTGCCAATCTCAACGTAGCGACGGAATTCTTGCGCCGCCGTGTAGTTGTGGCTGTGAAAAACTTGCGCGTCCGCCGCATAAAAAATTTTCCGACCGTCAAGCAACATTTTCGCCGCAACATACATGTCCTCGCACAAAGGAACGTTCGACGGAAAGCCGCCGACACTTTTCAACGCGTCGACACGATAAGCCGCAAAAGAATTCGACGCGAACGCCGTCTTCAGTCCGAAAATTTTTCTGTCGTCGAAGGTGCGCAGTTGACTTTTCGGCGGATAATTGAATGCACGCAAAAATTTCGCCTCGTTCGTCGCGTTGACGTGCGGCAACTGTCGACCGTAAGACAAGCCGACCGTTTTGTCCGCGCAGAAAATTTTCACGAGTTTGGCAAGCGAATCGTCGTCGTGAAGTAAAACGTCCTGCGTTAAAAAAATTATCACGTCGAGCGGCGAATTTTTTAGTAAGTGTTCAAGTGCAAATTGTCGCGTCGCACCGTGATTGAAAGTTCTGCGTTCGATTGTCAGCACTTCCACGCCGAATTTTTTTGCAAGCTCCGCCGTGCCGTCCGTTGATTCCGAATCCACAATCAATTTGCGCGTCGAAAGTGACTGCGCGGCGATTTGTTCAAGCAACGTCCGAAATTTCTCGCCTGCGTTGAGCGTCGGGATTATCAAGCCGCATTTCATCAATTCAGCTCCTAAAATTTTACGCGTATTTCATGACGACGCCGCGAATCATATCGGCAACCTTTTTCGTGTGGTCAAGAGCCTCTTCAACGTCTTCGAGAATGTCTTTCCACTTGATGAGATGAATTACCGCGCGACTGGCACCGTGCTCCTTAGCCGCCTCAACTGCCTCGTCGAAAAGAATTCCGATTTCCGCACGATAAATCAAATCGCCTTTGCTCTCGTAGTCGGAAACTTTGTGGACAGCGTCAAGAATCTCGCGCTGATTTTTTTTCACGTCGCTCAAAAGTTTGAATGATTTTACAAGTTCCGTCGTGCCGTCAACCAAAAGTTTCGTCAAATCGGGACTGCGACGCGTCGAATGTCCCGCGTGATACATGATTATCCTTTGCAACGCGCCCTGCAACATGTCGACGCCCTTTGCAAGTTCGCCGGCGATTGAGTAAATGTCTTCGCGGTCAATCGGCGTGATGAAACTCAAATTCAGCTTGTTAATTATCTTCTCGTTGATTTCGTCGGCTGTTGATTCCAATCCCAAAATTTCTTCGATGTGTTCGAGCGATTTGTTCGGGTCTTTGATGATTTCGTCGAGCATTACCGCGCCCAAATGAAAAACTTTTGCATTCTCCACGAACAGATCGAAAAATTCCGTGTCCTTGCGAGAAAAATTAAACATTAACAAGACTCCTTTACAAAGTAAGTTCAACTCTGCCAAGTTCCGAAAAATAATTTGAATCGTGCGGCAACGTGACGTTGCATCCAACGGGACTGCTTTGCAACGTTAAAATTTTTTCAACTGTTCGCCGCGTTCTTATGTTGCGTTTTAATCTCAATCCTTCCCAAATCTGCAAAATAATTTGAATCGTGCGTGATGATTATCAGCGTGCGATTTTTTGTTGCGTCAATCAGATTTTTAATCAACTTGTCGGCTGAATTTTTATCAAGCCCGGCAGTCGGCTCGTCGAGAATCAAAATGTCCGTGTCCTGCGCGATTGCCAACGCGATTTGCAGACGATTTCGCTCGCCGCCCGATAAATTTGCTCCGTCCTCGCCGATTGGAACGTTTATATCAAAATTTTCAAGCCCGACGAGTTTGAGCGCGCCAAGAATTTTTTCGTCGGAAATATTTTCGCGGAGCATGTGGAAGTTGGCGCGAATCGACGTTGAAAAAATCACGTTGGCAAAAGTCGACGCCGCGATTGTTCCGCCGATTACAACGGTGCCGCTTTCGGGCGGAAAAAGTTTCATCAGCAGATAAAGCAACGTTGTCTTGCCCGCGCCGCTCTCGCCGACAATCGCAATTTTTTCGCCGCGTTCAATCGTCAAGCTGAAGTCGTCAAAAATTTTCTCGCCGCCATAGCCGAAACTCAAATTTTTAATCTCAACGGCTTTATCGGTCGGAAAAATCTGCGCGGACAAAATTTTTTCGTCAGGCATTTCAACAGCGCGAATTTTTTTCCACGTGCGAATTGCCGACGGTATTTGAGCAAAAATTTCGAGCGTCGCCAAAAAAATCAGCGTCCAGACCGTCAAGCCGATTCTATCAACAACCGCGCCGAGTTTCAACAGCACAAAAAAAAATCCCGCCGCATTAAAAATTCGGAGCGTCGTGTCGATGTTGATTTGTCGCGTCGTGAGTCGGAAATTTTCTGCGCCAAAACTTTTTGCCGATTCGTTGAGCATTTTAATCGCGGGCGTCGCGGAGAAAATTTTCAATTCGTCGCGTCCGTCGCTGAAGTCGAGAATTTTTCCGCGATAAGTTGAGTCGTCGGCTTGAGAAATTTTCATCAGCACGGCTGGCAAAATGTTCGCGATAAAAATCAGCGGCAAAATCGGTTCGCGCAGGAAAAATGTCAGCAAAATTGTCACGAGTGCGGCGGTTGAAATCGGCAAGACGACGCGCGGCAGGAAATCTTTCAGCAAATCGGCGGAGACTGTCAGCGCGTGTAAAATTTCGCCTTCGCGAGAGCGTCCCGACTTCGACGGAAAAATTTTTGCGGCACGTAAAAAAATTTCTTCGCGCAGAGCGTCGAGCAACGTGAAAATTATTTTGTGCGATAAAAATCTGTCGGCGTAACGTAAAATTGCGCGCGAAATTCCTGCGGTGCGAACGAGCGTTATTCCGATTGACAGCGAAGACAGCGGCGGATGAAGTGCGGCGGACGCGATCAGCCACGCAGAAGACGCCATCAACAAAATTTCGCTCAATGCGGCGGCTACATTCGCCAAAATCGCAGGGAAAAATTTTTTGCTCATTGAATCACCTTCCAAGCCGAAAATTATTCGCGAGCGTCAAATTTCCTGCCGAAATTGTTTTTGAAGTCATTTTCGCGGCTCAAAGTGCAAAATCCATGTATATGGAATTCATGTATATACGATTGATGGTGAAAATATTTTCATAGCGTATTGACAACCGTTTTTTTTTTTTTATAATGACTTATCAATTTTTCTGGGGGAATTTTCATGAAGAAGATTTTGTCGGTAGTGATTTTGTCGGCAATTTTAATTTTTGTCGGCAGTAATCAGGTTAATGCTTATTCGCGCAATGAAAGTGATTTTAGAGGCGCGTCTTACAAAGCAATGGTTGTAAATTGTAACGAATGGATCAGCCTGCGTTATGCTCCTTCAACAGATTCAGACCGAATTACGACCATTCCGCTCGGCGCGATTGTAACTGTTTATGACGGTCCAGTTTGGGGTATTAACGGTTTTTATCCTGTGGAATACAACGGTTACAAAGGTTATTGCTTGAAAGAGTATTTGGAATATTACAGCGGCGGCGGTGCTCCAAGACGTTAAAAAATTTGATGCTAACGAATGGTAATGAACGGCACACGATCATAATCGACTATAAAATCCCTTCGGCGTTAAGTCGGAGGGTTTTTCGTTTGACAGCGGAAAATTTTTTGCTAGAATTGTTGCGAGGTGATAAAAATGACAGAAACGATAAGCCTTACGATTGACAGCGAAGACGTAAAGACATTTGAAGAACAGACGGGCTTGAAATTTGTTGACGGCGTGAAATTGTTAATGGACAATCTCAAGTATGGCGGGAAATTGGGACTTGACCCGTTTTGGAGCGAAGAAAATCAAATGGTGCTCTCAAAGGCAATCGAAGATGCAAAAAATGGACGCAATATGCACGAACATGAATTGATAGAGGTAGACATTACGGCGACAAATAAAAAAAGCCCTTCGGCGAGAGTCGGAGGCTTTTTTAATCTAAATTGACTTTACCGAGTTTGCCGGCGCGGAATTCACTCAAAATCATTTTCAAAGCTTTGTCGGTGTCGAGAACGCCGCCTTTTTTTATGCAACCGCGCTTTAAGCCGATTTGATTGAGCAATTCGTGCCCGTCAGTCGAAATTTCGATTTTGTAACGTTCAATCAAGCCTGCGGGAAATTTTTCGGCTAAAGTTTTCAAAAGTTTGCAAACGGTCGGCTCCAAGTCGTGAATTTCGTCGCTTATCGCGTAAGTCCACGATAATTTCAGCGCAACGTCGGCATCGTCGAATTTAGGATATAAAATTCCGGGCGTATCGAGTAAATCAAGACCGTCGGCAATTTTAATCCACTGTTTGGCGCGAGTGACACCGGGACGATTTTCAATCTTAACGTGATTCATACCCGCAAGCCGATTTATCAGTGACGACTTGCCGACATTCGGAATGCCGACAATCATAGCGCGGGCGGCGCGAGGCTTTCCGCCGTGTTTAACGAGTTTATGCGTCTTCGATTCGGCAAGAGATTTTGCGAGCGCGATTAACTTTTTAATGCCCGAACCTTTGATTGAATCGACAGCAACGGCTTGAAGATTTTCCGCGCGAAATTTTTTTAGCCACGCGTCGACATTTGAGGCGAGGTCAGCCTTATTTAGGACGACGATTCGCGGCTTATCGCCCAAAATTTCTCGGAGCATGGGATTTTGACTGCTCAACGGAATTCGCGCGTCAAGCAATTCAATCACCAAATCGACGAGCGACAAATTTTCTTCAATCAAACGTTGCGCCTTTTTCATGTGACCGGGAAACCATTGCAGTGCAGAATTTTGCATGAAATCACCTTCCGAGCCGAAAATTAGCCGCGAACGTAAAATTTCCTGCCGAAATTGTTTTTGTTTGACAGAGTAAAATTTTTTGCTAAAATAACTTTGAGGTGAGAATATGGACGTAAATTTTGAACTCGGAGATTTAAAATTTGTTTGGGACAGTGATAAAGACGAAATAAATTGGCGAAAACATAAAGTAAGATTTGAAGATGCAGCGCGAATTTTTCTCGATGAATACAGATATGACGACTTTGACGAAGTTCACAGTAATTTTGAGGACAGAATTAAGACCGTAGGCTTTGTGAGAAATGTTTTGGCAGTAATTTATACTGAGCGAGGAGACAGAACAAGAATTATTTCGGCGCGTCGTGCTGATAGAGATGAGGAGGCTGCGTATTTTGGACAATTCAAGCAATAAAAACATTCCGCCGCTCACTAAAGAGCAAATTTGGAGACTTTATCAACTTTCAAAAATGTCTGATGATGAGATTGATTATAGCGACATTCCGAAAATTACAGAAGAAGAATGGAATCAAAGATTTAAGCCTGCGCGGCTCCGTAAACAAAAACAAAACATTGCAAGCTGAACACAAAAAAATCCTTCGGCAAAACGTCGGAGGGTTTTTCATTTTGGCGTTGACAAAGAGATTTTCTGCGGACTTTGTGTTAAAATAAGCGCAAAAATTTTCCAATCAACAGGAGAGATCATGTCCGTTGCAAAAAAAAATTCGACGACCTTAAACACCTTCTTGCCGCCGATTGTTTTTGTGCTGTTCGATTATGTCGGCGTCGTGCTTAGCGAACACCTGGCATTTATTCTGCGCGACGCTCTCGACACGTGGAACCGCGTCACTTATCTTTACGGCGATGCTTACATTTACGGAGCAGTGCCGCTGATATTTTTGATTTTTCTCGGTCAATCGCGGTCATATCGGCAAATGAAACCTGTCGTCGACACCATGCGCGACATCTTCCAATCGGTCTTCGCAGGGTGGATTGCGTCAATCATCATCATTTATTTTCTTAAGGCGAGCGAGCAATCGTCGCGGCTGTTTATAATTTTGTTTGGGCTGTTCGTGCTGATAAATGTTTGTCTGATTCGCTACGGCGTGCTGAAATTTCTCAAGCTGCGCAACGTTTTCTACGAACCGATTGTCGTTATCGGCGCGGGATTGACGGCGGAACGGCTGATAAATTTTTGGCAATCGGATTTGGGCTATCGTTACAAAGTCGTCGGGCTGATTGACGATCATCCGATTTCAACGACGCTTCCGAAAAATTTTCCGATACTCGGCAGTTTCAACGCGGCGCGCGGAATTATTCGGGCGGCAAAAGTCAAAACGGTCATTATCGCCGCACCGGGACTTAACAAAGAGAAATTGCAAGCACTTATCAGCGCGATTCAACCGCACGTAAAAAATATTTCGTTCGTGCCCGATTTGATTGGGACGCCGATGTCGAGCGTGGAGCCGGCGATTCTCTTCAGCGAAAAAATTTTGATGCTCAATCTGCGCAACAACCTTTCGAGCACGTACAATCGCCTGCTCAAAAGAATTTTCGACTTGACGTTGACGATTTGCGGCGGGCTGATAATTTCGCCGGTTTTGATTGTGATTGCGCTTGCCGTGGCGATTGACACTCGCGGACACGTGATTTTTGCTCACAGACGAGTCGGAGCGGCGGGAAAAAAATTTTCCTGCTACAAATTCCAAACGATGGTGTCCGATGCCGAGGCGAAGTTGAAAAAATATTTGGCGGAAAATCCCGATGCTCGTCGCGAATGGGAAGAAACTTTTAAGCTTACCAATGATCCGCGCGTCACGAAATTGGGCAGTTGGTTGCGTCGCACGAGTTTAGATGAATTGCCGCAACTTTGGAACGTCATTCGCGGCGATATGAGCCTTGTCGGTCCGCGCCCGATTGTCCAAGCCGAAGTCGTTCGCTACGGCAAGAACATTCGAGAATATTACATGGTTTTGCCCGGAATAACCGGCATGTGGCAAGTCAGCGGTCGCAGCGACACAACTTATCCCGAACGCGTCGCAATGGACGTTTGGTATGTTCGCAACTGGTCGGTTTGGATTGACATCATGTATCTTTTCAAGACGTTCAAGGCGGTTATCAGAGGCAAAGGTGCGTATTAAATCGTATCTTCCCGCCGAAACGAACGCAATTTTTCTGCGATTGATGCGTCCAAATCGTCAAGCAATGCGAATCGCCGCCGATATTGCGCCCGTTTATGCGAAGGAATTTCTTCAACGGTTTTGCGCGTTTCAATCAGCGGCAATTCAAAAAATCTCGCGTCAACGGTCTGAATTCCTCCGACTTCCGCCCAAAAATCGCTGAACGACGTCTTTAATTTCCTGTCGCGGCGCAGGTGATTGTTCGCGTAATAGCCTTCGTTCGTGACGGCGAAAATTTTTTTCACGCCAAAAGTTCTCGCAACGGACTGCGCGGCGTAGAGAATCAAATTTTTCGTGCGGTAAGCGTGACATTTTTTCGTTATGCGTTTGACCAAATCTTTTGCGTCGTCGACGTTCGGACCTTGCATTGCGCCAATCCACATCGCCCAATCGTTTTCGTGACGCGCTATCCAAAAAATTATTTGATAAACCGGGATTTCGTCGGGCAAATTGAACATCACCGCCGCGAGACCTTCCTTGCGTTGACCGGACTCCGCACAAAGTACCAGATTCATTTCGCCAAGTGTCTCGTCCAAATTCATGCGCCACAGCTCAATTTTTTTGTCGCCGTAAAGTTTGAGCATGAACTCATCGTTGAAACGCGCCGATAAAAATTCCATGTGCTCTTCAATCAATCGCGCACGTTCCGCAAAAGTCGAATCGTCATAAAAAAATGCACGCGTCGCCTGTTCGTAGACAAAAGGATAGCCGTCCGCGACTTTGCTCAACAGTTCCGATTGCGCGAAAAATTTTTCCAGGCGATTCATGCGTTGCGGATGCAAGAGACATCTCGCCACAAATACGGCAAAGCGGTGCGCCTCGCGCGGATTGTTCAAGTCGTAAATTTTTTTGCCCAGCTCAATGAAATTGCTCATGATTTTTCACCGCCCGACGTTTCTATTGCTCAATCAAACTTTCCATCAGCGTGAAAATGTCGCCGTGATTTTGACAGTGATTGAAAATTCTGCGTTGCAATTCGCCGTTGTGGTCAGTTTGAGTCGTAAACCACTCAATCAACGTCAGCAGGTCGTCCTTAGCGTCAAAACCACTTTGCACCGCCGCGAACAGGAGCAACTCAAAAATTTTATACGTCGTCAACAAAACGATGAAATTGTTCGCGATTGTTTCGGTGAATCGCCACGGATAGCAGTTAAGAAAAATTTCGTTGACGAGATAATTTTCAAGCAGCGTCGAGTATTGCGCCAGAAAATTTTTTCGAGTGTCGGCAAGTTGTTCGTAATTGGCGGCGACAGTTGCAACGGAGACAGAATTATTTTCGTCGGGCTTGATTTTGAGCGTGTCGATAACGGCGTCAAGCCGGCGGTGATTGTCGCCTATGTTTAAGTTGCCGAAAATATCATTGAAAATTTTCAGCATCATCCCGATGAATTTTTTCACGTTGAAACGGACGCTTGCCAACATCTGCGGCACTTGCTCTGCCAGAAAATTTTTCGATTCATATGCCGCGATTAATTTTGTCAATTTATCGTCGTCGATTGAGCCTGCGGAAATTTCTTCGAGCTTGTCTAAAAAAAATCCCAGCACGATCAGCCGTTGACCGATTGAAAGCGTTCGTTCCTGCAAAATTGAAATCATCGCAATTTGAATGTCTATCATGCGGTCAAAAAATTTTTCGGGCACTTTCAATTTTGCGAAGGCGATATTTTCTTGCGGCAACGTTGTCAGCTCAAATTGCATTGGCTCGCGTCGGAAAAGTATTAATTCCGCCGCAAGCGGACAAGTCAACGTCAGCGAACGTTCAATAAATTTTCCGAAATGATAATTTTGACGAGGATAAGTCCTGCATATCAGCGACAAAAAATCTTCGCCGTGCTCCAGTTGAAGTCGGCACAATTTGTTTTCGTTGAGAAACGGACAAATGCCGCGTTCGTCGAGCGTGACAAGATAATCGTCGTTATCTTCGTGCGGTTTCATGTGCGCCGTTATGTTCGCGCCAAGCTTTGAATATCGCGTATAAGTTTCCTTGTCGATAAAAATATTCCAGCCCTTGCAACAGTGAGCGTCGCAATTCGAGCCGTCGCAGAAAAATTCGTTGACGTATTGCGGTTGGAAGCAGAGAAAATTTTCCATTAAACCATCCCGTGAGCAATCATGTATTCGGCGATTTGCAGAGCGTTGAGAGCCGCGCCCTTGCGAATTTGATCTCCGCAGACCCAAAGGTTCAAACCGTGTTCAATCGAAAAATCTTTGCGAATTCGTCCGACTTCAACGTCGTCTTTGCCGGAAGTTTCAAGCGGTTGCGGATAAATCATTTCGGCAGGATTGTCGCGCACGATGACGCCGGGAAATTTTTCCAGAGCATTGCGGGCCGCGTCAACGGAAACATCACTTTCAAATTCGACGTTGACACTTTCGGCATGAGAACGATAGACGGGCACGCGAATTGTCGTTGCAGTGACTTTAAGCGCGTCGTCTTCCATAATCTTTTGCGTTTCGTTGACCATCTTCATTTCCTCTTTGGTGTAAAGATTTTCCATGAAGACATCGATTTGCGGCAAGAGATTCGACGCGATTTGATAATGCTTGTCGAGTTTGGCGACGGGCAAAATTTTCGCCGTGACTTCTTCGCCGCGAGCAAGTGAATCGAGTTGAGCTTTCAATTCGTCCATGCCTTCGCGACCTGCGCCGGAAACTGCTTGATAAGTCGACACGACAACGCGTTTAATTCGCGACAAATTGTAAAGCGGCTTGAGAGCCATCACCATGATTATCGTTGAGCAATTCGGGTTGGCAATGATTCCTTTGTGGCGAGCGATTGCTTGCGGATTGACTTCGGGCACGACGAGCGGAACGTTGGGATCCATGCGGAAATTGGACGAATTGTCAATGACGACTGCTCCAGCTTTGACTGCCGCCGGTGCAAAAAGTTTGCTTGCCGCGCCGCCCGCGAACAGTGCAAATTTCACGCCGTCGAAGGAATTTTCCGTTGTCTCCTCGACCGTGTAGTCTTTGCCCATGAAATTTATCGTCTTGCCCGCCGAACGACTCGACGCCAACATTTTCAGTTCGCCGAAAGGAAAGTTGCGCTCCTCGATGAGTTTCAAAAATTCTTGACCGACTGCGCCGGTTACTCCGACTATCGCCGTGTTGAATCGTTTCATAAAAAATTCCTCCCAAAAAAGTTTCAAACGTCATTGTACCTGCGCGGCGGCGATTGTCAAGAACTCGCATTGCATTTGCGGCAAGTTTGGTTTATCATTGAAGAAATTATCGCGGCGGAGGGATATTGATGGACGAAAAAATTTTGGATTGGGTGGTGCTCGCGGAAAAATTTTCTGCGGACGGCGATCCGTTGTCCATGCGCACTGCCGCCCAAGAAATTTTCGCGCTCGACAAAAATTCCGCCGACGGTTTGGCGATAATGGCGGAGGCGACTCTTTACTTAGGCAACATCGACGAGGCAGAGTCCTTTGCAAAATTCGCGCTGTCCATTGAACCGAATCATCTGCGCGGACGACTTGTCACAGGTGCCATTGCGGCAAAACGTTTCAAGTTGCGAGAACAGCTGAAAATTTTCGATGAACTCATTCACGACACGCGCGAAGAGATAAAAAATTTGCAGTCACGCCTTCAAGAGCACAATCGGCAATTTGCATTCAATCGCCGTCAACGCACCGCCGACGACGACAACTTTCAAAAGCAACTGGACAAAAAAATTTCCGTCACGCGTGCGATTTTGTTCAAAGCATTGTGTTGGAGCGCGAACGGATTTTATTTGGCGGGCGAACCTGCGCGGGCGTCGACGAGTTTGTTGGAGGCAAGCACTTTGACGGACGACAACGCTCAAGCGGCGGAGCTTTACTCAAAACATTTGTTCCTGCGAAATTATCGCGACGTGCCGCCAATGCAGACGAAAGAGCTTGCGCAAAAGTACAACGGATTTTTCGCGCGAATCAGTCCTTTCCGCCACGACAAACACATTCGCGGAGAAAAAATTCACGTCGGTTACATTTCGCCCGATTTCCGTGAACATGCACTTGCAAATTTTATCGTGCCGTTTGTCAGAGACTTTGACGCCGAAAATTTTTCCGTGACGTGCTACGCGACGGGCAAGAAAGATCTCGTCACGGAGAAGTTCAAATCGTTTAACGTTGAGTGGCGCACATTGACGGGCAAGGAACCGTTCGAGGCGGCGCAAATCATTGACGCGGACAACGTTGACATTCTCGTTGACTTTTCGGGACATTCGCAGGACAGTTGCTTGCCGATTCTCGCACATAAGCCCGCACCGATTCAAATTTGCGGACTCGGTTACACGGCGACAACCGGGCTTAACGCGGTGGATTATTTCCTGTCAGATAATCTGTGCACGCCGGAAAATTTGCCGAACAACTTCACGGAAAAAATTTTGCGGCTCAATCCTTGCAGTCTGTGTTATTCGCCCGGTTTGATTCGTGAAATGCCTGACGTTGAATTGCGCGCGCCGTTCTTAAAAAATGGTTTCGTGACGTTCGCAAGCTTTAACAACTTCGCCAAAATTTCGGACGACGTGCTTTACATTTGGCGTGCGATTCTTGAAGGCGTGCCTCACTCGCGACTGATACTCAAGGGAAAAATTTTCAGCATTGACGACGGCAAACAAATTGTCCGTGAACGTTTCCGCAAGTTGAGTTTTCCGATTGACCGCGTGGAATTTCGTCCTTACAGCCCGGATTATCTCGAACAATATCGCGACGTTGACATTGCTCTTGATACTTTCCCATACACCGGCGGAACGACGACTTGCGAAGCGTTGTTTATGGGCGTGCCCGTCATCACTGTTCGCGGCAAAACTCACGGCTCACGGCTCGGCGCGTCGATTCTCGTTGCTGCTGATGTTGCCGAACTTGTCGCGCACAGCCCGATGGATTACGTCAAGAAGGCGATTCAACTTTCTCGGCGCAAAGAGTTAATCGCGGCGTACCACGTCGGACTTCGCGAGCACGTCAAAGATTCTGCGCTGATGAATTCGCAACGATACATGCGCGAGCTTGAAAAAATTTACACGACGATTATCAACTAAGAGGAGAC
This sequence comes from uncultured Selenomonadaceae bacterium, assembly GCA_905234395.1. GTDB lineage: Bacteria > Bacillota > Negativicutes > Selenomonadales > Selenomonadaceae > Quinella. The sequence goes on along the minus strand of CAJOHG010000007.1, from coordinate 5,428 downwards.
TTTCAATGACACTCGACAAAAACTCGATTGAACTGCTTGCTCCCGCCGGAACATGGGACGCGTTGATTGCGGCGGTGGATGCCGGTGCCGATGCGGTTTATCTCGGCGGCAAAGCTTTCAACATGCGCGTGCACAACAGCAACTTCAATTTCGACGACGCACAATTAAAAGCCGCGATTGATTTTGCTCACGCCCGCAACGTCAAAATTTACGTCACGCTGAACAATCTAATCAGTGCGGAAGAAATTGCGCCGCTCGAAAAATTTTTGCGCTACCTCGACGAAATTCAGCCCGATTCAATTTTGGTGCAAGACCTCGCCGTAATAAATCTCGTCCGCAAGCTCGGCTTGGCAATTCCAATGCACGCGTCGGTTATGATGAACACGCACAACACTCGCGCCGTTGAACTGCTGAAAAAATTCGGGATAACGCGCGTCGTCGTCGGCAGAGAATTGACGTTGACTGAAGTTTCGCTGATTAAGGAGCGCACGGGCATTGAAGTCGAATATTTCATGCATGGCGACATGTGCTTTGCGGAGTCGGGTCAATGCATTCATTCTGGCGTCGTCTTCGGGCAGAGCGGCAATCGCGGGCGTTGCATGAAACCTTGTCGCTGGAATTACAAACTTGTCGACGAATTAACGGGCGAAACTTTAAACAATTGGTCGTACAAGCTCGCGCTCAATGATATGTGCATGTTCCGCAACATTCCCGATTTGATTCAAGCCGGCGTCACGAGTTTTAAGATTGAAGGACGCATGAGACCGCCCGAATTTGTTCGCCGACTCGTCACGACTTATCGCCGCGAAATTGACGCTTACCTTGCCGATCCGACAGGTTACAGCGTCGACGCCGAACGTTGGCAAAATCTTTACGATAACCGCGTCCGCGACTTCACGACGACTTTTGCATTCGGTGCCACGTCGATTAAAGACATTGGAATTACCGGCGAACGTGAACCGCGAATTTTCAGCCGCGCAGTTGTCGAGCCTGCCTTTGACGACGCGACCGTTAAAGAAATTTTTTCTGCCGAACGTGCGATAAATTCTCAAAGCTCAAAGCTTAAAGCTCAAAGCTCAAAACTTTCCGTCAGAGTTGCGACGCTTGAATCTGCGCGGACGGCGATTGATAACGGTGCTGATGTTATTTACGTCGGCGGAGAAGTTTTCAAGCCTTTCAAACCGTGGACGCTCAACGACTTCAACGCGGCGATTGAATTTGCTCACGCGGCGGGACGGAAAATTATTTTGGCAACACCTCGCACCTCAAAGGACAAAGATTTATCGGAGCTTGCGGAAATTTTTTCAGCGGCAATAAAATTCGACGGCGTGCTTGTCGGCAATTTAGGCGCGTTGAATTTGGTCAAGTCGTTGACGGACGCACCGATTTTCGCGGACGTGTCGTTTAGTCTGTTCAATCCCGTTGCGGCAGAATTTTTGCAAAGTCTCGGCGTCGTTCAGGCAACAGCGTCGCTCGAATTGAGTTTCGCGCAAGTCCGCAGTGTCGTCGAAAATTCACCGTTGCCGATTGAAGTCATTGTTCACGGCGCGATTGAGTCAATGATTTCCGACCACGACATCGCCAAATTTTATCTGCCCGACTACGACGAATTCGCCGCGCCCGACAAGTTGAATAAACGTCTTGCGCTCGTTGATGAGGCTGATGAAGTTCATGCGTTGAGAGTAGATCAATTCAAACGTTGGCACATTTTCTTCGGCAAGGAGCTTTGTCTTTTGCCTTACGTTGAAAAATTTTTCGGAGCTGCGTCGTTGAGGATTGAAGCGCAAAATTATTCGGCGGAAGTCGTCGCGCAAGTCGTCAAAATTTATCGTGACGCTCTCGACGGTCAAGACTATTCCGCACTTTTCGACGCATACAAAAAAAATACGCCGTCCAAATTCGGCGCAGGTGTCTATCGTTTCAAGCAAAGTAAAAATTCGATTCAGTAGCTGTTAGTCGTGAATGTCGCTCGGAATTTTGCTGACAATGTTTCCGTCACGGTCAAGGTAGACGACCTTGGCAATGCGTGCGTTGATAATCATGCGTCGACAAAGTTTGCACGGTTCGCCCGACGCGTTGGAATTGTCCGCGCAGTTCACACCGGCAATGTAAATCGTCGCGCCTTCCATCTTATTCGGGTCTGCATTGATGATTGCATTCTGTTCGGCGTGGACGGCAACGCAGAGTTCGTAGCGTTCACCTTTGGGCACGTGAAGACGTTCGCGCTCGCAAATGCCGCTGTCAATGCAATTCGTCTCGCCGCGCGGTGCTCCGTTGTAGCCGGTGCTTACGATGATTTTATCCTTAACGATAATCGCTCCGTAGCGTCGACGCAGACAAGTTGCGCGTTTGCCGACCTCGCGGGCAATGTTCAGAAAATATTCGTCCCAATCGGGACGTTTTTGTTTGACCATGTTAATTCTCCTATTCTGCCGCCTGCAAAGTTTTGACGACGTAAGTTGGCAGAGCGAAGGCTCCGACGTGAATTTTCGTGTTGTAATATTTCGTTTGCAAGCTCAATGAATTCCAGCGCGTGAAGTCAACGGCGTTGGTCGGATGAAATTTTTTCGACGCGAAACCGAAAAGCCATTGTCCCGCAGGATAAGTCGGAATGTGAATTTGATAGACGCGGACAATCGGGAACGACGTAACCAAACGTTTGTGAGCACGTTGCATGGCAGCGGCGTCGCGCGAATAAAAAGGATTCTCGTGTTGATTGACCATGATACCGCCGGATTTTAGCGCGTTGAAACAGTTGCCGTAAAATTCTTTCGTGAAAAGTCCTTCGCCGGGACCGAGCGGATCGGTGTAGTCGACGATAATCAAGTCGTATTCGTCAGCTTTGCGGCGAATGAATTTCAAACCGTCAGCGAAAAAAATTTCCACGCGCGGATTGTCGAGACATGCGGCAGTTTGCGGAATGAACTTTTGACAGGCGCGAACAAGCGTTTCATCAAGCTCAACGAGATCAATTTTTTCTATCGTGTCGTATTTCAACAGCTCGCGTGCAGAGCCGCCGTCACCGCCGCCGACGAGTAAAACTTTGCGAACTTCGGGATGAACGCACATCGGTACATGAGTCAGCATTTCGTGATAAATGAATTCGTCGCGCTCCGTGAGCATGATTCGTCCGTCAAGCACGAGTATTCGCCCGAATTCCGCCGAATCAAAAATATCCACGCGTTGAAATTCGCTCGCCGCGCTGAAAAGTTGCTTATCGACTTTGAGCGACAACCGCACGTTCGGCGTATGCTGTTCGCTGAACCAAAGCTCCATTGAATCATCTCCATAAAAAAATTAAGGCTCGTGTCTGCGCACAAGCCGTTTTTTGTTGCCTGTGAAATTATTTCTGCTCGGTCCTGTTGTCGTGATTAGGCGGAGCGATTGGATTGCCGTTAGAATCTTTCGGCGGCTCGGGACGATTGGATTTGTCGCCGTAATGATTCGGCGGAGCAATCGGATTGCCGTTTGAATCTTTCGGCGGTTCGGGACGATTAGATTTGTCGCCGTCGTGATTCGGCGGAGCGATTGGATTGCCGTTTGAATCTTTCGGCGGTTCGGGACGATTAGACTTGTCACCGTCGCGCTTGTGACCGAATTTATCCTTAGTCTTGTCGGCTTTATCTTTTGACTTGTCGAATTTGTCTTGACTTGCCTTGACTTTATCGACAAAGTTTTCGCCGGAAGATTGAGCATTCGCCGCGCCGATGCCGAATACAAACGCTCCGATTAACAAGCCGGTAAAAATTTTCTTCTTCATGAAAGTATCACTCCAAAATTTTTTCGCAATTATATCACGCAAAATCATTTTGTCATTGGAAAGCGATTAAAGTTTGCTGAACTGAATGTTATAAAGGTTGCTGTAGACGCCGCCGAGTTCGAGCAGCTCCTTATGCGTGCCCGATTCGCAAACTTTTCCTTTGTCAATGACGAAAATTTTATCAGCCGCAAAAATCGTGCTCAATCTGTGCGCGATAACAAAACTCGTTCGCCCGACCATCAAATCATCAAGCGCAGATTGAACAATTTTTTCTGATTCGGTGTCAAGCGCAGACGTTGCCTCGTCGAGAATCAAAATCTGCGGATTTTTCAGCATTGCTCGCGCGATAGCCATGCGTTGACGTTGACCGCCGCTCAAGTTCAAGCCGCGTTCTCCGATTTGCGTTTGATAACCTTCGGGCAAGTCGCGAATGAATTTGTCAGCGTTGGCAGCTTTGGCAGCGGCAATAACTTCGTCGTCCGTCGCGTCCAATCTGCCGTAACGAATATTTTCCATTACCGTCGTTGAAAAAAGCAACGTCTCTTGCGGCACGATACCGATTTGTTCGCGCAAGCTGTGAACTGTCACGTCGCGGATGTCGTGTCCGTCAATTTCAATCGCGCCCGCAGTCACGTCGTAGAATCGCGGAATCAAATTCGCAATCGTCGACTTGCCTGCGCCGCTCGGTCCGACGAAAGCTATCATTTGTCCGGGCTTAACGTCAAAGCTCACATCTTCCAACGCGTTGTGAATTCCGTCGTAGCTGAACGTGACGCCCGTAACCTTGACACTGCCCGCAACTTTCGGCAAATCAATCGCGTTCGGTTTATCGTTGACGGTCTCCGGCAAATCGAGCACGCCATAAATCCTGTCAATCGCCGCCATAGCTTTTTGAATTTTACCGTAAATTCGAGACAGCCTCTTGACGGGATTGGCAAGGTTGACGGCGTAGGTCAGGAACGCTACCAACGCACCTGCAGACATTATGCCGTTGATGACTTCGTAGCCGCCGAACCAAACGATTAAAGTTACTGCGACTGCCGCCAAAAATTCAACTGTCGGAGTGAGCAAACTCGTCAGCTGAACGTTTTTCATTGTCGCCTTGAAGTTCAATTCGTTTTCGACTTTAAAGCGATCGATCTCGTATTCTTCGCGCACGAACGATTTCACGACGCGGATTGACGAAATGCTTTCCTGCAGCAGCGAAGTTATATCGGCGAGTTTTTCTTGAATCACGCGTCCCGTCGATTTAATCTTCTTGCCGAAAATTCTCATCGCCGTCCCGACGAGCGGCACCGTTATCAAAGTCAGCAGCGTCAATTTCCAATCGAGATAAAACATCATCGCGATTGAGCCGATTAGAATTGCGCCTTCCGTGAACATTTCGATTAAGTTGTCGACGAGTGCCGATTGAATTGCTCCGACGTCGTTTGTCAGATAGCTCATCGTTTCGCCGGTCTGGTGCTTGTCGAAATAAGCCATCGGCATACGCTGAAATTTTCGGAACATCACTTCGCGCACGTCCACGACGACACGTTGACCGATATACGACACCAGATAAGATTGACCGTAATAAAAAATTCCTCTGAACGCGAACACGACGACGATACTAACCGAAATGAAGTTGAGCATTGCCATATCGCGTTCGGCTAAAACTTTGTCAATCAT
>CAJOHG010000006.1:52227-67776 GCA_905234395.1 uncultured Selenomonadaceae bacterium | reverse complement strand
GAAGCTTTCATGGAAAAAAACAACATCCGCTCTCTTGAAGAATTGCCGCTTTACAATCACGTCAAAGGAACGGATATATTTTTCGATATGGAATCCTTGAGCAAGGCGATTGTAGATTCGGTTGATTAAAAGGAGGCGTCATCATGAATTTGAATTACGTAATTGTTCAGGCGGGCGGCAAAGGCTCGCGGATGGAACGGCTCACGCGCAACAAACCGAAGGCACTCGTTCCCGTCAATAATCTGCCGATGATTTTTCACCTGTTCAAAAAATTTCCCGACAAAAAATTCATCATTATCGGCGATTACAAGTTTGACGTACTCAAGCGTTATCTGCATACATTTATAACCCCCCCCTACGCACCGAATATGAATTGATTCAAGCCGAGGGCAAGGGTACCTGCGCGGGACTTTCCGGCGCATTGCGTCAAGTTCCCGACAATGAACCGTTCCTGCTGATTTGGTGCGATTTGATTCTTGCCGAAGATCACAAACTTCCCGACGCCGACAAAAACATCATAGGCATTTCCAAAGATTTTTCCTGCCGCTGGTCTTATCGCGACGGAAAATTTTTTGAGGAGCCCGGTGCCGAACACGGCGTTGCAGGATATTTCATTTTCCGAAATAAAGCCGTTATCGCGGACGTTCCCGCGAGCGGTGAATTCGTGCGTTGGCTCAAGGATAAAAATCTTGTCTTTGAGGAACAGCCGCTTAACAACACGAAGGAATACGGTCTTTACAGCGAATGGAGTCGTTTGCCGCAAATGCGTTGCCGTCCGTTCAATCAGATCACCGTCGAAGGCGACAAGGTCATAAAGCGCGGAATTGACGCTCAAGGGCGCGATTTGGCTCAAAAGGAAATTGCGTGGTACAAAAAAATTCAAACCGAAAACTTTGCAAATATCCCGACTATCTACGCTTTCGAGCCGCTGACAATGGAGTTTATAGACGGGCGAAATATTTACGAATACAATTACATTCCCGACGCGCAGAAACGTTACATCTTGAAAAAAATCGTTCGCTGTCTGCAGGACGTTCATAAGATTGCCGGCGTCAAAGCCGACCGTGAAAGTTATTTCGACGCGTATATCGGCAAAACTTACAAGCGGCTGGAAAAAGTTCGCGACCTCGTGCCCTTTGCAAATGAAGAGATCGTCACGATTAACGGGCGCGTCTGCCGAAATATTTTTTTCTGCAAGGCGGAATGTGAGCGGCTGGTTATGCAGTACATGCCCGAAGAGTTTCGACTGATTCACGGCGACTGCACCTTCAGCAACATGATGCTCCGCCACGACAGCGAGCCCGTCTTGATTGATCCGCGCGGTTATTTCGGGCACGTGCAATTTTACGGCGATGTTGCTTACGATTGGGTAAAGCTTTATTACTCTCTGTTGAGCAATTATGACCGATTCAACTTGAAAAAATTTTCTCTGGAGATTGACGACAACGGCGTTTCATTAGAGATTGAGTCGAACGGCTGGGAAAATCTGGAAGAATATTTTTTTGAGCTGTTGGACGGCGAAGTCAGCAAACGGCAAATGAAATTGTTGTTGGCGATTACGTGGCTGTCGCTTACAACTTACGCGTGGGAAGATTACGATTCGATTTGCGGCGCATTTTACAACGGCTTGTATTATCTGGAAGACGCCCTGCAAATGGAAAGTGCTTACGGTTATTTTGCGCAGAATATGTTTTATCTGGAGAACGCGCTCAAGTCAATTTCCGGCACACAAATGGATTCGCTCATTGCCGATTGCGAAAAGACACTTCGCAACGGGCGCAGGATAATCGTTTCGGGACTCGGCAAGAACGTTCCGATAGGTGAAAAATTTGTCGGCACGATGGTTTCAATGGGACTGGACGCGGCGTTCATGCATACGAATTCGGCGGTGCACGGCGACATGGGAATTATTCGCGCGGGAGATTTGGTCATAATCTTGAGCAAAAGCGGCGAGACTGAAGAATCAATTTACTTGACGCGACTTTTACAGCGGCGCACGGGCATCAACTTGCGACTTCTTACTTTCAATGCGCGGAGCACGCTTGCCGATATGATTAAGTCAAAGTTGGTAATGGCACTTGAACACGAGGGCGATTTGTGGAACGTCTTGCCGAACAATTCCACGACGCTGAATTTGATTGTTTTGCAGACCGTTGCGATTGAAGTTGCCCGCCGAATGCAAATTGACTTGGAGCGAGATTTTAAACCGAATCATCCCGGCGGCACGATTGGACGCAATTTAAATCTTTGATTGAAAGGCGAATTTGATTGATGGAACAGAAACTCATATTATCGAATCTGCCGCACACGTGGATTTTCGACATTGACGGGACGTTGGTAAAACATAACGGCTACTTGACTTTGGAAGGCGACACTTTGTTGGAAGGCGTGGCGGAATTTTTGGCGAGCATTCCCGAAAAAGACATGATAATTCTCGTGACGGCACGACCTTCCGAATTTCGCGACGTGACCGAAAAATTTTTGGCGGAAAATAATATTCGCTACGACTACATAATTTTTGACGCGCCCGTCGGCGAAAGAATTCTCGTCAACGACAACAAGCCCGACGGTTTGGTGACGGCTTATGCGATTGAAAGGACGCGGGACAAGTGGGATAAACTGACTTTGATTGAAAAATAAATTCATAAGTTGGAGTTTTGAATATGGGAAAGACTTTTGAAGACAGCGTGATTTTGGTCGTTGACGACGACGAAATGAATTTGCGAATCGCGAAAATGATTCTTGAGCGTAAATTGTCCTGCAAAGTGCTCACCGCCAACAACGGCTTGAGCACGCTGGAAATCCTGCGCGATCATTACGTCGATTTAGTTTTGCTCGACATCATGATGCCCGAACTCGACGGGATTGAGACGTTGCAGAAAATTCGCGACGATGAAAATTTGCGCGATATATCCGTCATGATGCTAACGGCGTCTGCGGAAATGGAGAACATCAAAAAAACTGCCGCGCTCGGCATCACCGACTACATCAGAAAACCTTTCATGCCCGCCGAACTTGTCGAACGTGTCAGCAAGAAACTCAACGAATTGAACGCGCTGGAAAAAGTTCTGATTGTCGATGACGATAAAATTCGGCTCAATGCGATGCGTGACATCGTGGAAGAAAATTTCCCTTACGAGGTGTTGATTGCCGATTCGGGCGCGGCGGCGATGAAAATTTTGCGTGACAATGACATCAACTTGGTTATCGTCGGTGCGGCGATGAAATTCATTGGCGGCTTTGAAATTCTGAATTTTATGGCGCGTGATGAAAAATTCGGCGCGATACCTTTAGTGATTGGTGACTCGTCAAATCTGCGCGGACTGCTCGACAAAATTAAAATTGCCGCGACGATTGAAGAGACCTCGCCCGTTGAATCACAAAATATTTCGCCGCGTGAAGTTGAAAACGTCGTTGATGATCACGCCGATAAAAAGAAACTTGCCAACGTCGTGACGACGACAATCGGCTACAAATTGGACGTATGAAATAATGCAATGCTAATCGACATCATTACGCTTTTTCCCGAAATGTTCACGGGAGTTTTCGGAGAGAGCATTATCAAACGCGCCGTCGACAAAAATATTTTGGAAGTGCGATTCACTCAACTGCGAGACTTCGCCTTTGACAAACACAGGCAAGTTGACGATTCGCCCTTCGGCGGCGGTGCAGGTATGGTGCTCAAGCCCGAACCTGTTTATCGTGCCGTGCGCGACGTGTTGAGCAAATCCGACGAAAATTTTTCGCGCAAGATAATCATCACCGATCCCGCCGGAAAAGTTTTCAATCAAGCCAAAGCCAAAGAACTTTCCGCGCTCGACCAAATAATTTTCATCTGCGGACACTACGAAGGTTTCGACGCGCGAATTTACGATCTTGCCGATGAGTTAATTTCAATCGGCGACTATGTGTTGACGGGCGGCGAATTGCCTGCGATGGTTATCGTCGACGCCGTGGCGCGAATGTTGCCGAATGTTTTAGGCTCTGCCGAATCTGCCGCGACCGATTCATTTTTTGACGGAATGCTTGGTTTTCCGCAATACACTCGTCCGCGCGATTTTGAAGGCAAACTCGTCCCGGAAGTCTTATTGTCGGGCAACCACGCCGAAATAAAAAAATGGCGCGAAAATCAGGCGTTGACTTTGACACGCACGCGTCGACCCGATCTAATTCGTTAAGAGTCGGCATTTTGTTAACAGGCACTAAGAAGAATTTATCGCGGCGGCAGGAAATTTTTATCGGCGGCAGAATCAATCAGCAGAAAAATTTTGAACAAGGTGATCCTTTTGAATAAGTTGAAAAGCATTTTGCGCAAGGTCAGAAATATTCTAATCGGGCTGATTGTATTGACGTTGCTAATCGTGGCGGGATTTGCGGCGGCAGTCAAATTCGACGTGCTCAACACGGAAGATGTCGCCATGCTCAATGAAAACCTCGGCTTGTATCGACTGCCCTTTGTCGGCAACGGCAGATATTTTCAAGTGCCCGAAGGTGTTGAATGGCCGCCGCCTCCTGAACCTGAACCCGAACCGCAACCCGATCCTGAACCCGCAACTGAACCTGTCGAGCCGGAAAAAAAGCCCGAACCTAAACGCGAGGAAAAGCCCAAGGAAGTCAAAGTTGACCGCCGTGCCATTGAAGAGCAACGTGCCAAACGTGAAGCTGAAGAGAAAAAACGTGTCGCGCGTCTTGCAAAAATTTACGAGAGCATGAAGCCCGAAGCCGCCGCCAATGCGCTAATCAACGTCGATTGGGACACAACCGTTTTGATTCTTCAGCGCATGAGCGAAGATTCCGTTGCGCAAATTTTATCGAAGATGGAACCTGAAGCCGCCGCGCAACTTACCGAAATGATTTACACCGCCAATCAACGTCGAGTGACTACGCCGTCTGACACCATGCGCGATGAACCCGTCACTCCGCCCGAAGAAGTTGCGGCAGAATAATTTTCGGAGGCAACTTGTGAGCAAAACAAAATTTGAATTCACCGATAACGTCATGTATGTTAAGGGCGTCGGTCCGCGTCGTGCACAAGCTCTTGAAAAATTGGGCATCGTCACGAAATACGACCTGCTGACGCATTACCCGCGCACCTACGAGAATCACACCGAATTGACGGACATAGCCGATATTATTCCCGGCGAAATTGCTTTAATCGTGGGAACTGTCATCGATATAGATTCGCATGAGATTCGGAGAAATTTGACGATAATCAACGCGATTTTGAAGGACAAGACCGACGAGATTAAGCTGACATGGTTTAATCAAACGTGGTTGCTCAAAAAAGTCCGCGCGGGCACAAGACTTCTCGTTATCGGCAAAGCAAAATACGACAGCTGGAGCGGTTTGGAGATGAACCAAATTCAAAGCTTTACGATACTTGAGCCGAATGAAGAGCCTGAACTCGGCATCACGCCCGTTTATCCGTCGACTGCCGCGATAACGCAACAAGTCTTTCGCACGGCAATGAAAAATCTTCTGTCGTCAATGCCAAAGCTCAAAGAAATTTTGCCGCAAAAACTTGTCCGCGAACAATATTTAATCCCGCTCGATTCGGCAATGAGAAATATTCATTTCCCGAAAGATTATGCGACACTCGACGCGGCAAGACGACGTTTGGCTTTCGACGAACTGTTTTTGATTCAATGCGGCTTGATGCTGATTAAACGTCAAACACGCGACGAACGACTTGGCATAAGCCACAAAAAAAACGGTGCACTTGTCGACGCTGTGTTGGAAAAGTTGCCGTTCAATTTGACGGGCGATCAGAAAAAAGTTTTCCGCGACGTTACAAAAGATATGGAAGACAAATTGCCGATGCGTCGACTGATTCAAGGCGATGTCGGCTCCGGTAAAACGGTTATCGCTCTGTTGGCTCTCGTCAAGACCGTTCAAAGCGGTTTTCAAGGCGCGTTCATGGCTCCTACAGAAATTTTGGCGAATCAACATTACGAAACTTTCACGAAACTTTTGGACGGCTTGAATATCAGCGTCGGACTTTTGAGTGCGAAAGTCACTCGCACGAAAAAATTGCGCGACGAAGTTTACAAAAAAATTTCCGCGCACGAATTCGACATCGTTATCGGGACACACGCGCTGATTCAAGAAGGCGTCACATTCGACAATCTCGGACTCGTCGTCACGGACGAGCAACATCGTTTCGGCGTATCGCAACGTTCGACGCTTGAGAAAAAGTCAAGCCTTGTGCCCGATATGCTGGTTATGACAGCGACACCAATTCCGCGCACAATGACCTTGACGGTTTACGGCGACTTAGATGTTTCGCTGATAAAAGAACTTCCGCCGGGACGCAAGCCGATTGAAACTCAAGCCGTGACGACGCGCAGTCGAAAAAAAATTTATGATTTTGTCCGCGCAGAAATTTTGGCAGGGCGTCAAGCTTACGTTGTGTGTCCGTTAATCGGGCGCAGTGAATCCGAACGTCTTGCTGACATTGAATCGGCGGAAGAGATTTTCGACACGTTGAGCAACGGAATTTTCCGCGACATTCCCTGCGCATTACTTCACGGCAAAATGAAACCGTCCGATAAAGATGACATCATGGAGCAATTTCACGACGGCGCGATTAAATTGCTCGTGTCGACGACGGTCATTGAAGTCGGCGTCGATGTGCCAAATGCCAGCGTTATGGTTATTGAACATGCTGAACGATTCGGGCTTGCGCAACTTCATCAACTGCGCGGACGTGTGGGACGCGGTGCGGCGAAATCTTACTGCATTCTCATTTCTGACACTAAGGCTGATGTTGCAAGGTCGCGGCTTGACGTTTTGGAATCGACCAATGACGGATTCAAGCTTGCCGAAGAAGATTTAAAGTTGCGTGGTCCCGGACAATTTTTCGGCGAGGCTCAACACGGCTTGCCCGACTTGAAAATTGCCGACGTGTTCCGCGACATAGAAATTTTGATTCAAGCCCGCGATGCCGCCGAAAATTTCATCACCGACGACGACAACTTAAATTATTTTGCGAGCCTGCGACAAAATCTAGCCGTTGCTTACGGCGACAAATTCAATCAGATAACAGAAGCTTGACTTAACGAAAAAACTTCCTGCAGTCGTTACTGCGGGATTTTTTGTTGAGCCCACAAGCTTACGGAATTTTGCGTTATGGACATTTGCGCGGAATTGGTTTAAACTGTATACAAAACGATTATGTTTTAGGAGGGAATAAGTATGGCTGCACACGTCATCGAAGAAGCGCGCCGGTGTCTGCAATGCAAAAAGCCGTTGTGCCGAATCAAAGGTTGCCCGATTCAAACCGACATCCCCGAAATGATTCGACTCTTCCTTGCAGGTCAAACCGAAGAGGCAGGACATATGCTCTTCGAGAATAACCCGTTGAGCGTCGTCTGCTCACTCGTCTGCGACCACGAAAATCAGTGCGAAGGCAACTGCATTCAAGGCAAGCGCAAAGACGGTTCGGCGGTTCAAATTCCAAGCATTGAAAATTACATTTCGGATTTTTATTTCGACAAGATTCATCTCAAATGCGCACCCGACAACGGTCAACGCGTCGCGATAATCGGTTCGGGTCCGGCAGGTATCACAATCGCCATAAAACTCGCCGCACTCGGTTATCGAATCACGATCTTTGAACGTATGGACAAAGTCGGCGGCATGATGCGCTACGGAATTCCCGCGTTCCGTCTGTCGAAAAAAATTCTCGACCGCTATCAAATCAAGCTCCGCGAAATGGGCATTCACTTCCGTCCGAATACGGCAATAGGCGGCGCACTTCACCTTGACGATCTCTTTCAAGACGGCTACGATGCAATTTTTATCGGCACGGGTGTTTGGCGACCGCGTCGTCCGCACGTCAAAGGCGAATCGCTCGGCAATGTCCACTACGCGATTGATTACCTGCAAAATCCCGACGCTTACGATCTCGGCGACACCGTTGCGATTATCGGCGCGGGCAACAGTGCAATCGATGTGGCGCGAACAGTCGTCCGTCAAGGCAGTCGTCACGTTACGCTTTATGCACGCCGCCAGAGAATTGCCGCCAGTCAGCGCGAACTCGATTATGCAGCAGTTGACGGCATCGAAATTCAGCAGGGCATGGCGATAACCGAATTTACCGAAAAAGGTCCAATTCTTACTCCGCGCATTTATGACGAGCAGGGCAATTTGATTCGCGAAGAAACGCCTGTTTTAATGCCCGCCGACAGCACGATTATCGCGATAAGTCAAGGTCCGAAAGATAAGATTGTCAACACGACGCACGATTTGACCGTCGACAAGTACGGCTTGATTGTTGTCGACGCAGACGGCAGAACGACTCGCGATGGTGTCTTTGCAAGCGGCGATGTGGTTGCCGGTGCGAAAAACGTCGTGCTTGCCGTCAAATATTCCAAACAAGTTGCAAAGGCAATGGACGCTTATTTGACCGCCAAAAGACTCAAGAGCGAAGTTGACGCCGACTAGATTGGTAAATTGCATTCGGCTCGTAACTGTTTTTAATTTTTTTAGGATCTACTTTTTCTTTGCTGCGCCCAAAGAAAAAGTAGCAAAAAGAAAGGGCGTTTGTCCGGCAAAGAAACATCCTGTTTCTATTGCCGGCGGCGCACATCCTTGTGCGCCGGGTTTCAGCTCTATTCAACGCGACTTTACCAACATGTCCTAATCGACACGTCCGAAAAAATTTTTCCCTCTCGAATTCCGAGAGGTTTTTTTGTTGTTGAAAAATTTTTCGCGGGCAATTTGATTTACAAAGCCGCCTTTGCTAGAATACGCGCAAAATAATTACGCATTGCCTTAGGGAGATGATTTATTTTGCTTGATATGAAATTTGTGCGCGAGCCGCTTTGAAAGCGGCGGAACAGTTGGTTTGCTTTGAAATGTTACGAAAATTTTAGCACAGACATTGAATTTAAACTTTATAAAAATTTTTTCTGGAGGTAATTCACTTGCTCGACATGAAATTTGTACGCGACAATCTCGACGAGGTTCGCGCCATGCTAAAGAATCGCAACAACACCTTGAGCCTGGATAATTTTGCTGAACTCGACACGCGACGCCGCTCAATCCTAAGCGAAACCGAACAACTCAAAAGTCAACGCAACGCCACGTCAAAAAAAATCGGCGCAATGAAAAAAGCCGGTGAAAATACCGACTCGATTGCCGCCGAAGTCCGCGCGATTGGCACGAAAATTTCTGCACTTGATTCTGAGCTCCGCGACGTTGAAAACAATCTGCGAGATTTGCTCCTGCACATTCCGAACGTTCCCGATAAATCCGTTCCGATTGGCAAAGACGAAACTTTTAATCCCGAAATTCGACGTTGGGGCACGCCGCGAACTTTTGACTTCACGCCCAAAGCTCATTGGGACATCGGCACCGCATTGAATATTTTCGACTTCGATCGCGCGGGAAAAGTCACGGGCGCACGTTTTACTTTTTATCGCGGATTGGGTGCTCGACTTGAGAGAGCCTGCATAAATTTCATGATGGACTTGCACGCAAATAAACACGGCTATACCGAAATGCTCGCACCGTATATCGTCAACCGCGACAGCATGATTGGAACGGGTCAGTTGCCGAAATTCGCCGAGGATATGTTCAAGCTTGAAGGTCTTGATTATTATCTTGTGCCGACCGCCGAAGTTCCGATGACGAATTTTCATCGCGACGAGATTTTATCAGCCGACACTTTGCCCGAATATTACGCATGTTATACGGCGTGTTTCAGAGCGGAAGCGGGCGCGGCAGGTCGTGACACTCGCGGCTTGATTCGTCAGCACCAATTCAACAAGGTTGAGCTGATTAAATTCACCAAACCCGAAGATTCATGGAATGAATTGGAAAGCATGGTCGACGCCGCCGAAGACGTTCTGCGAGAATTGGAAATTCCTCACCGCGTAATTCTCCTTTGCACAGGCGACATGAGTTTCACTTCCGCCAAGACTTACGACGTTGAAGTTTGGATGCCCGCGCAGAATAAATATCGCGAAATTTCTTCCTGCTCGAATTGCACCGATTATCAAGCTCGCCGCGCCAATATCAAGTTCCGCCGCGATAACAAGTCTAAGCCTGAATTCGTGCACACGCTGAACGGTTCGGGCATTGCTGTCGGACGGACTGTCGCCGCGATTTTGGAGAATTGTCAACAGGCAGACGGCTCAATTAAAATTCCCGAAGCTCTCGTGCCTTACATGGGTGTTGATTCAATTAATCCTGCGTGAAGTCAGCCCAAAACATTGCGAAATTTTTTTTGTATGGTATCAAGCGACGATTGACATTGTGCGAAGTTTTTGTTATTATCGCGGCGATTCGGAGAGGTGTCCGAGCGGTTTAAGGAGCCGGTCTTGAAAACCGGTGATGCTGAAAGGCACCGTGGGTTCGAATCCCACCCTCTCCGCCACGTGTTGAACTTTCAACTCTGCAAAGAGTTTCGGAAATATATCTTCGCCTTCGGGCGATTATTTTTAGGAAGGCGGCGATTTTTATGGACAATACACTTTCCGACGCGCAAGAAAAGTTGCGAATACTCATCACCGACGATTCGCGGCTCCTGCGCAAAAAATTACGTGAAGAACTTGAGCGACACGGTTGCGAAGTCGTCGAGGCAATCAACGGCAAAGAAGCGATCACTTCCGTCCTTGAACAGGAGCCTGACGCCGTATTCCTGGATATTGTTATGCCGGTTGTCGGCGGCATTGAGGCATTGCAATTCATCCGCGAGGTCGCTCCCGACGTGCCGATCATCATGCTAAGTTCAATGGACACGCCGCAAAAATTAATGCAGTGCCTAAAAATGGGCGCGATAGATTTCATTCGCAAACCTTACACCAAAGAGCAAATAGCTCATTCGGTCGCGACAATCAAGAAACTCAAAGCTAAACGTCTCGATAAAGTTATGGCGGAAAAATACGACGACTTTTAGGAGGGATTAACATGCCGATTATTGAGCAGAATACAGTTTCGGCAAAGAAGGGCAAGGGCGAAATTTTTATCACGCACCTTCTAACGCCAAAAGAAATGATTGACAAATGTTTTATGTTCGCCAAAGTTACAATTCCCGTCGGCGCGTCAATCGGCGTTCATAAACACGTCGACACCAACGAGACTTATTACCTTCTCCAAGGCACGGCGACTTATACCGATAACGGCAAAATTTATGCAGTTAAGGCGGGCGATACGACTTTTTGCGCGGACGGCGACACTCACGGCATTGAAAACACCGGCGACGAAGATTTGATTTTTATCGCGCTGATTATTAACGCCAAATGATGTAAAATCTATTGCGCCGACAAAAAACCTGTGCTAATATACGGACAAAACAAGGAAGGAGCCGATAACAATGGATATGACTATCGCGGCAATGTCGGTCGATTTGAGTATGGCGCGGACTCAACAGGAACTCGGCATTTCAGTTTTGAAAATGGCAATGGCGGCAGATACCTCCGTCGTAGAAGAGGCATTGGAGGCAGTCGAAAGCCTCGATCCCGCGCTCGGAAACAACATTGATATCTTGGCGTAAAAAGTACTTGATTTTTCTTGATCTTTCTGCTAAATTCTGCAGGTAATTTTTCAAAAGGAGGCGTCATTCCTATGACGAGAGCAGAATTGATAGTAAGCGTTGCCGATAAGGCTAAACTTGACCGCAAGAGCGCGGAAAAGGCAGTTGCGGCAACTTTTGAGACGATTAAGCAAGCGTTGATTGAAGGAGACAAAGTTCAAGTCCTCGGCTTCGGCACTTTCGAGAATCGCACGCGTGCGGCTCGCAAAGGTCGCAATCCTCGCACCGGCGAAGAAATCAGCATTGCGGCATCGAATTTGCCGTCCTTCAAAGCAGGCAAAAGTTTGAAAGAAGCTTGCAATCCCTAAGAAAATTTTCCGGCGGAGTCGGGCAAATTGCTCGGCTCTGTTTTTGTTGGCGGAGGAAAAATGTTTGACACGGAAAATTTACGGCAAGAGTTATTCAATCTGCGCGACGAGGCTTATAGGGATTTTCAAGCCAAAATCGTCCCGAACATTGCCAAAGAAAAAATTATCGGCATTCGGACGCCTGTCCTGCGCGAGTTTGTCAAAAATTATTTTCGCGACGGCGATGCAGAAGAATTTTTGAACGACTTGCCGCATAAATATTTCGAGGAGAATTCAATTCACGCGCTGTTTATTTCAGAGCTGAACGATTTTGACGAGTGCTTGACCGCAATAAAAATTTTTCTGCCGCACGTCGACAACTGGGCAACATGCGACTCAATCTCGCCGAAAATTTTTGCGCAACATACGGCGGAACTTGACGCGGAAATTTCAAATTGGCTGACGTCTGCGCAACCGTACACCGTGCGATTCGGGTTGTCCATGCTGATGAAATTTTATCTCGGCGAAAATTTCGACGTGCGACATTTTGAACGAGCGGCGGCAATCGATTCCAAACATTACTACGTGCAAATGATGGCGGCGTGGCTTTTCGCGACGGCTTTGGCAAAACATTTCGACGCGGCGATAAAATTTTTGACGGAGCGCAGATTGTCACCGCGAATTCACAATCGGACGATCCGCAAAGCTTTGGAAAGTCGGCGAATCACATCGGAACAAAAAAATTTTCTGCGCGGGCTGAAACTATGAAGACAACTTTGCATTCATCGTGAAGGCGCGATAACTTTAACGGAGAAAAAATTTTGAAGACAGCGATTATTACGGGCGCAAGCGTGACGCTTGACCCAACGAGTATGCTTTAAAGTCGACAATCGCGCAGAGACTTTGAACACTGCCGATAACTTTAACGGAGAAAAAATTTTGAAGACAGCGATTATTACGGGCGGAACTTCGGGCATCGGATTGGCGGCGGCGAAAATTTTTCTGTCGCACGATTTTAATTGCGTGCTCGTAGGCAGAAGTCGTGAACGTTTCGATAACGTCAAGTCGGAACTTGTCGGCAACTTTGAATTCATTTCGGCGGACGTGCGTAATGTTTCTGACTGCGACAAAATCATTTCGCGGACTGTGGAAATTTTCGGCGGCGTCGACGTGCTGATAAACTGCGCGGGCATTTATCGAGAAGGCGCGATAACTTTGACCGATGAAAAAATTTTCGACGACATCTTTGCCACGAACGTCAAGGGCACATTTTTCACGACGCGTGCGGCAATCGACGAGCTGATAAAAAGTCGCGGCTCAATCGTCAACGTTGCGAGCGACGCGGGAATTCGCGGCAATTACTTCTGCGCGGCATATGCGACATCAAAAGGTGCGGTCGTTGCCTTCACGAAGTCTCTTGCGCTTGAATTGGCGAGTTTTCCAGTCAGAGTGAATTGCGTTGCGCCCGGCGATGTGTTGACGCCATTAACTCAAGCTCAACTCAAATCTTCAGGCTCAACGGTCGACGATTTGGCAAAAATTTATCCGCTCGGCAGAATCGGCACGGCAGAGGAAGTTGCGGCGGCAATTTACTTTTTGGCCTCAAAGGCGGCAAGTTTTATCACGGGCACAATTTTGACTGTAGACGGAGGTTTGACGGCGTGAACGTCTTGATTTTGTCGGCGTCAATCGGCTCCGGGCATACGAAGGCGGCTCAATCGTTGCAAAAAGTTTTCGGCGACGCAACTGTTGTTGACTTCATGGCGCGTGACGTGTCGACGTTGAATTGGTTGACGAAAAAAATTTATCTCGCCGCGTTAAGATTCATTCCCGATCTTTACGACAGAATTTACAAATTTGCGGACGGACGCAAAGTCGGAGTGACGACAAGATTTTTCTCTTCCGCGCTGATGTATCTGCCGTTCTCTCGTCTGCTGAAAAAATTTCGTCCCGACGTTGTGATTTGCACGCATCCGTTTCCCGAATCGGCGGCATCTCTGTGGAAATTCTTGCACGCGAAGTCGGCAGAAAAATTTTTATTGGCGGCGGTGTTGACTGACTACTCACTCCACGAAATTTGGATTTACGGCGAAGTCGATGCTTACTTTGTCGCAACGGAAACCATGCGTCGTGAACTTGCCGCACATTGCCGCGCAGGACAAAAAATTTTCGCAACGGGCATTCCAATCGACAAAGAGTTTTCCGCGATTGAAAAGATCACCGATTCATCACGCACGACGATTCTAATCATGGGCGGCGGACTCGGACTCGGCTCGATTGAGCAGACATTGACGGAGCTTGAAAAAATTCCCGTGCCGTTGAAAATCATCGTCGTCGCCGGACAGAACGATAAACTTTTGACGCGGCTCAAACGTCTGCGCGAAAAAATTTCTCATCCCGTCGAAGTGCTCGGTTACGTCACGAACATTCACAAGCTGATGGCGGCGGCAGACTTGCTCATCACAAAACCGGGCGCATTGACAATGACGGAAGCTTTCGCGGCGGGACTGCCGTTGATTTTGCACGCACCTATACCCGGCCCGGAAGCACTCAATGCGGCTTATGCAGTGGCTCACGGCGCGGCGATTGAAGTCGGCTCACAAAAAATTTCAGTCGTCGTCGAAGAGTTATTGCGTGAACCTGCGCGGCTTGACAAAATGAGACGTTGCGCAAAAAAAATATCTCGACCGTTGGCGGCGGACGAGATATTTTTTCAGTTGAAACAGCTAATCGCAATCAAAAACGGAATATGCCCTTGAGTTCATCTCTAATTCCATCTGTGAATGATTTGCGCGGCGGAGGCGTCGGGCGCGAACGTCTTGCCGAACCGTCAAGCACGCCGTTAGTCTCAATCGCCTTGAGCCACGTCGGAAATTCATTCAGCAACAACGAGTAAACTTTTTCGTTCGGCACGGTCTTAAAATCATCCAGCGCGAAGAAATTTGCATTGTCGACGTAACGCCCGCTCATATTGTCAAGCTCTTCAAGGAGACCGTAGCCCGAACCGTTCACGCCGACAAATTGCCAGAAAATCGGCAGATACGACGCGTCAATCAAAAAATCTTTAATCTTTTGCCGATTGTAAAAGCCGCCGTCGGTTATGAAGACCACATACGCGGGCAAAGGGCTTGTCTCGAATTGGTTGACAACTTCGCGCATGACGACAAGTTCATCGGTGCCGTAGCCGAGGTGACTCATTAAGCTTTCCCAATCGTATGGAACGGCTTGTTCATAATTTTTCATGTTGACGGACGGACGACGTTGGCAACGGTCGCCGAAATACCAAAAGTCAAGTTCTCCGTCATTGTCGAATTGCACGGCTATCGGCAAAATTTTGTTGACGATCTCTTGAACGGTGCCGTTGCGATAACTTTTTTCCATTGAGCCGGAAATATCCATGACCAGCGCAACGCGGGCAGTAACGTCCAGCAGATTGCGCTTTTTTAATTCGACTTTGAGCGGTTTGACGAGCGAGACAAGTTTCGGCGCACCGTCTTGAATTTTTTTCTCAAGCGAAATTTTCTGCGCGGGCGGCGTCGTCGATGTTGAACTTGCCGATTGATTTGGCGGCGACATTCTCAACGGTGAGCGCGTTGATTCGGCGGACGTCGAATTTGGCGGCGACATTCTCAACGGTGAACGTGTTGATTCGGCGGAAGTTGAATTTGGCGGCGACATTCTCAACGGTGAACGTGTTGATTCGGCGGAAGTCGAATTTGGCGG
>CAJOHG010000006.1:0-52132 GCA_905234395.1 uncultured Selenomonadaceae bacterium | reverse complement strand
GGAAGTCGAATTTGGCGGCGACATTCTCAACGGTGAGCGTGTTGATTCGGCAGAAGTCGAATTTGGCGGTGACATTCTCAACGGTGAGCGCGTTGATTCGGCAGAAGTCGAATTTGGCGGTGACATTCTCAACGGTGAGCGCGTTGATTCGGCAGAAGTCGGCGTTTTAGGTTGCGGAGCGGGAGTTTCATCGGCATCAGCCTGTTCACCGCCGTAAAATGCAAGCAACGCATCAAGTCCGCCGTTGAAGCCGCGAGCCACGACGTTGAATCGCCAACCGTTCTTACGATAAATTTCCAGTGACGTTATAGCCTTTTCGCGTTCAAAATCCGTGCCGCCGAACGTTGCGGTTATATCGTCGCCGATTGAAATTTTGTGCGAGGAAATTTCACCCATAGTGCCCGCGCCGTCGATTGAGGCGGTGAACACGAGCTTTTGAATCGTCTGCGGCAAGTCGTTGAGCTTTATGGTAAATGTCATACCCGAATCAACGTTCGCACCGACAATTTCACCGTGCGGCGAATTCAGTTGATTGTAAAAAATCATGTAGCGGTCGTCGGAAAGCTGATCGTCCTTGTCGACGCCGAAGCAACAGAAATCATAAACCGCCCTGCCTTGAATTTGCAACGTGACCTTCAGCGGGCGATTGAGATTGAAATATTTTTCGAGCTTGTCGCGAGTTCCGCGTTCAACGGTTGTCACAGCGAACACCTCCAAAATTTTTTCGCAAGCATAGCACAAAATTTTTTTCATAACAACCATTGACGGCATGTATTGACGGACAAAAAAAACCGACGACTGATTGTCGCCGGGTGAAATGTTAATTTATGTCGTTTATTTCTTGACGAATTTGTTCTTGCTGTTGATTTGATAGATTGAATCGTTGACGTTAAAGCTTGTCGCGGTGAAGTCGCTTAAGGTAATGGCATTTTTGGTAGAGCCGACTTTGAAATAGACTTCCGATTTGGCTTTGCTGTAAGACGCGCTGAAGGTGCCCGTTATCTTGAGCAAGTCGTCGTTCTCAAAGCCGTAGATAACGTCGTTGCCGTCGCCGCTTGAGTAGATAAACGTGTCTGCACCTGCGTCGCCCCAGAGCGAATCGTTACCTTTGCCGCCTGCGAGTGAATCATTACCTGCGCCGCCGAGAATAGAATCGTTGCCATCGCCGCCGGAAAGATAATCATTACCCGCCTCGCCGGAGAGATAATCGTTGCCTGCCTCGCCATAGAGTTTGTCATTACCTGCACCGCCGAGGATTGAATCGTCGCCCGTGCCGCCGTAGAGTTTGTCGTGACCGTTGCCGCCAAGAACTTTGTCGTTGCCTTCGCCGCCGCTCAACGTGTCGTTACCGTCGCCGCCTGCGAGTGAATCGTTGCCGTCTTGACCGTAAAGCTTGTCATTGCCTTTGCCGCCGTTGAGAGTATCGGTACCTTTGCCGCCGTAAAGCACGTCGTTCTTTGTGCCGCCGAGCACGTAATTGTTCTGATCGTTGCCGGTGACGGTAACGGCTGCTGTTCTCTTGGAGGCATTTGCCGCCAACACATTTGCGCCGAGAGTAACTTTAGCGGCAGATTGATTTGTGAATGTGACGGCTTCCACCGTTGATTCGTTGCCGTCGCCGTCAATAACGGTAATTTCTTTATCTACGCCGTTTGCCACGGTGATTGTGCCGTATGTTCCCGTATTGAGAACGAAATTTGAACTGCTGATGGAAGAGCCGACGATATTTCCTTGCGCAAGCTGAATCTTATCGTCATCGGAATTGTAGTCCGCGATGTAATCTTCGTCTACCGTATGAACGAAAATATCTTTACCTGTGCCGCCGGTGAGCGTGTCCTTGCCTGTGCCGCCGCTTATGACGTCGTCTCCGTCGTCGCCGTAGAGTTTATCGTTGCCGCCTTCGCCGTAGAGAATATCATCGCCTTTGCCGCCGCGAATGGTATCATTGCCGACATTTGAGAATATTGTATCGTTGCCTACGCCCGCCGCGATTGAATTTGCGTTTGTGTTGCCGATAATCTCAATGCCTTTGGCAAGAGCCGTTGCATCGACATTCTTAATTGTTGAAACGTGATTTGTAAGATCGATCTCCGTGCCGGTGAAATCTTTGGAAACGGTCATGGTTGTGCCTTTCGACACGGTAATTGCATTGGAGTTGAAAGCGTCGCTGTAAGAAACAGACAAATTCCCCGTCCCGGTGAATGAACTTTCGGAGATGGGATAATGTTCTGCGCCTTGTTTGGCGAGATAACGCAGGAACATGTAACCGCCCGCATAAGATTCATACATGTCATAACTTAAAGCATTTTTCAAGCCCGAAGGATTGGTTGCCAGTGCGGTAATTTCGGATTTACGGTCATCATCTGTACCGTGCGTCAACTCTGCCATGCCTTCCATTATGTAATTCGGCAAATCGCCGGCATAATCGACATTGGCATACATCAAAGCATGAGTAAATTCATGAGAAAGCACGCGATCAAGATAATAGCCGTCTCTGGTGGACATTTTGCCGTCGGCATTTCCTTGTATAATCGAAGAATAGTTGTAGATGTTGACTGCCATTGCCAACCTATCGATTGTTTTGTGAGAAGGATAATCGGCATACCAGCCGGCTGTAACCGCCATTAAACCGCTACTTTGATTGACGAACCCAAAGTTTAGTTTTTTGGCAGTGGAGGAAGGAGCTGCGAAACTGTAATTGTCGCCGTAAGATTGTGCGTTAAGATCGAGTGCGCCTTTTGCCCACCAAGTTTTAAAGGCCTGCCAAATGTATTTTTGTGCGTCACCGGTTAAATCAGAGTAGTTTATATCGGTGTACTCGTATGCGCTGTTTATGGAGGCAAGTTGAACCTCCAGACCGTTGACAGTGAAGTTATTGTCTGTGAAGGACGATTCCAAACTTCCGGTTTCGGGGACAATATCCGAAGCATTTTTAACGGAATCCGTTCCGGCGTCTGCACCGCTTATCGCGCCCGTATCCTCGTTGTCGAGATTTATCCCGCATTTTTCAAGCAAGAAATTTTTCCAACCTGTCGAGGAATTTTCGTCGTTGTAAGTTTTGCAATCGAGAGTCATCTGCTCAATCGCCGCTCCGATATTTGTGAAGTAGCCGCCCGAAGCCACGCTAACCGCTTGATTGAGTGCCGCGACTCCTGAATATTCCGTTGTGTCCAAAGAGCCCATGAACTTCTTGATAATGTCTTGCGGAGTAACGTCGGCTGAAACTGTCAGCGGTTCATCGTTTTCGGGATAAATGTTGAGTGTTTTTCCTTTGGCTCCGACAAGAGTCATATTGCCGCCGCCCGCAACGCTTACTATTACATTGTTGCCGCTTGTCGCGATTGACCATTCTTCGTTTGTGATGCCGCTGATTGTGATTGAATCGTTGGAGCCGTAGTTGTAGATAATATCCTTGCCGTCGCCTTTGGAGTATTCATAAAGATGACCGGTTGCGGTTGAGCCGTAAATGGTATCGTTGCCCTTGCCGCCGCTCACAGTCAACTGATCGCCGCTGAGGCTGATTCTGTCGTTACCTGCGCCGCCGTTGACCGAATGATAGTTTCCGCCCGCGATTATCGTATCGTTGCCTTTGCCGCCGTCGATTGTGTTGTAATTGAAACTTGAAATGCTGATCAAGTCGTTGTCTGCATCGCCGCTGATTTTGGATTTGTAATGGTTACCTGTTATGGTGTCCTTGCCTGCGCCCGCGTTGATTGTCGTGTTGTCGTTATTTCCGTCAATGGTATCGTTGCCTGCGCCCGCGTTAATCGTGACTTTGTTGCCGGAATTTTTGATTGTGTCGGCATAGCCGGAGCCTGTCAGCAAGGTGTCGTCAGCGGAATTATTTATGTACTTGCCTTTTTCATTGTCACTTGAAGGATAAATGTAAATACCCTTATCAGCTGCGCCGATTAAAGATATTATTCCGCTACTTTCCACGCTGACCAGAAGATCGTTGCCGCTCTTGCTTGTCGAATAGGCACTGCCCGAAATGCTCAAGGTATCGTTCGAGGAGAAATTGTAAATTAAATCATTGCCGTCGCCTTTGGCATATTGATACAAGTCGCCGCTACCCAAGCTGTTGCCATAAATGGTATCGTTGCCTGTTCCGCCGTTAATCGTCACATCACCGAAACTGCTGCTCTTTAGGCTTATGAGGTCGTAATTGGCTCCGCCGCTGATTGAAACATCCGGGTCATAATTTATAATCGTATCGTTACCTGCGCCGCCGTCAATCGTCACGTGTCCGAGAGTGCCGTCAAGCATGTAATTCGCATCGGTGCTGTTGTAAATATAATCGTTGCCGTTGTTGCCGGTAATGCTTGCGCCGCCCGCATAGTTGGAAACGGTATCGCGATGAGCCGTACCGTTAACTGTATATTCCGGCACATAATTTGTAATTGCTATGCCTTTGTCGGTTACGAGTTTGCCGCCTTTCAAGCTGACGTTTGACGCGTCGAGGAAAGTCATTGAACCGCCGCCGGCTAAACTGATTATGATGTTATTGTCCAGAGTGTCTCTCGTGTAGTTACTGCTGCCAACGATTGAAACGGTATCATCGGAATTCAAGCCGCTGATTGTATCATTGCCGTCGCCCGCTTTATAGACAATAAGATTGTTTTTCGCGTCGCTGTTCAAGCTGATTTGCTCGTCGCCTTTGCCGCCGTTAATCGTGACGCGTGAACCGCTGTTTTCAAGCAGATCATTTCCCGCGCCGCCGTCGATTGAAACGCTTGAGCCGCTGTTAAAGATTGAGTCGTTGCCCGCCAGAGCCAAAATAATTCTGTCAGACATTGCGTTGCCACAGGTATCGTCGCCTTCGGTGAGTTTGATGATTTTAGATTCTGTGCCTTGAATGTTAAGAGTCGACAAACTTGCGGCACCCACGAGAATGATTTTCTCGTTATCGACGGTAATGACGACATCTTTGTTGTCGGCACTGTTTGTTAAGAAATATTCGCCCTTGCCGTCACCAATTTTCAAGGTGGACGTTGCGTTAAAGCCGATGACTGTATCGAAGCCGTCGCCGGATGTGTATTGGATTAAATTGTTCGCGGCGTTGGAACTCAAACTGATTAAATCATCGCCTTTGCCGCCGGCAATCGTAACTTTGTTGCCCGGAACTTCTTGCCCGTTGTCGTTTTGAATTGTATCGTTGCCGAGACCGCCTGAAATGCTTGCTTTACTTCCAAAGTTGATTATGGTGTCGTCATCGTTGCCGCCGTCTAAAGTTGCGTCCGAAGAGGTAACGGCATTTGTGATTTTATCGTTTCCTGCTCCACCGTCAATCGAAGAATGATTTCCCCAGTTTATGATGGTGTCGTCGCCGTCTCCGCCGTCAATCGTGACTTTTTCGGTACGAGCGGTTGCCGAGCTGTAAGAGTTTTGATTCAAAATGTAATCGTCGCCTGCACCGCCATCGATTGAAACGCTGTCCTTGCTGTTCATTATCATATCGTTGCCGCCGAGAGCAAAGATTGTCGCGCCCGCATTGGGATTTTCGTAAAAATCAACGCCTTCGGTGAGTCCGGCATAATTGGCGGGAACATGTGTGCCCAAAACTTGGATTGTCGACAGAGTTGCCGCACCGCTCAAGGTGATATTGCCGTCGCCGACCAAGAGGATAACGTCGTTGCTTCCCTTTATGGAAGAGAAGGTATCTGTCGTGCCGTTTCCGATTTTTATCGTGTCCGAAGTTTTGAAGCCTTCGATAATGTCATTGCCGTCGCCATAGCCGTATTCGTACAAGACGCCGTAGGAAGTTGCACCATAAATGGTATCGTTGCCCGTGCCGCCGACTACGGTGTTGTTGTAGCCGCTACTCGATAAGCTGATTTTATCATCACCTGCGCCGCCGTTGATTGAAGACGAGTAATAGTAGCCGTAGATTGAATCGCCGTCCGCGCCGCCGTTGATTGTGGAATAGTATCCGTTGTTATAAATTGAGTCGCCACCCGCACCGCCGTTGATTGTGGAATAGTATCCGTTGTTATAAATTAAGTCGTTACCTGCGCCGCCGTCGGCAGAGACGCTGTTGCTGTAGTTGTAAACGGTATCATTACCTTTGCCGCCGCTTATCGTTGAGCCTTCTGCATAATAATTGTAAATGTAATTATTACCCGCGCTGCCGAGGATTTTTGCTTTCTCATAATTGTAAACGGTGCTGTTGCCTGTGCCCAAGCTGACTGTGGCATTCAAGCCGTAATTCGTAACGGTGTTATTGCCTGCGCCGGTATTGATTGAAACATTCGAGCCGCCGTTTATGATTGAGTCGTTGCCGGCAAGCGCGTTAATCGTCACATTCGAGGAAAAGTTTGTAAGAGTGTCGTTGCCGCTTGTGCCCACAGTGGAATAGGTGCCGTAAATGGTGCCGTTGACGTTTGCGCTTTTATTGCCGACGAGCCGAATTGAACCGTTGCTTGTATTAAGGATTAAGTCATTGCCCGAAATGGAAGTACTCGTTATTGAACCGCCCGTCAAGCTTATCGTGTCAGAAGGATTGTAGCCGTAAACGGTATCATTGCCGTCACCTGCGGCGTATTGAATGACGGTTCTTTTGGCATTAATAGACAGTGAAATCGAATCGTCACCCGCACCCGCGTTGATTGTCACATCATTGCCGTAGTAGTTGTAAATTGAATCGTTGCCTGCGCCGCCTGCAAGAGAGACACTGTTGCTTTGGGAGTTGTAAACGTAACCATTGCCTGCACCCGCGTTGATTGTGCTATTATGACCGTAGTAATTGTTCACAGTATCTGCGCCGTCGCCGGTGGTGATTGTGACGTTTTGCCCTTGATTGTAAACAGAATCTCTGTAACTCGTGCCGGTGATCAACGTGTTGGACTGATAGTTTTGAACAACATTTATCGAATGGACAGCTGAAGCAGAGGAAACGATATTGACGGCGGACAGCGATGCCGCACCTTTGAGGGTTATGTTGCCCGTGCCGACGGTGACGATAATATCGGTGCCGCTCTTTGCACTCGACCAAGAGCCGCTCGCAATAAGAAGGGTGTCATCGTCATTTAAACCGTTGATTATATCCTTGCCGTCGCCTGAGTTGTAAATATAAACCGTACCTGCTCCGTAGCTTGAAAGGGAATCATCGCCCGTTCCGCCGAGAATCGTCGCGTTTATTCCGGAGGAGACATAAACCGTATCGTTGCCCGCGCCGCCTGCAAGAGAGACATTATTGCCGCCGTAGTTGTAAATGGTGTCGTTGCCGTTGCCCGCGTCGGCTGAAATGCTGTGACCGTAGTAATTTTAGAGGCTGTCATCGCCGTTGCCCAAACTGATTTTGGTTTTGTAACCGTAAGAATTGTAGACGGTGTCTTTGCCGTCGCTCGTGGTGATTGTGACGTTTTGACCGCTGTTGTAAACGGAATCTGCGCCACTCGTGCCCGTGACAATAGTGTTAGACGTACCGTTACTAAGTGTTGCCATAGAATCTACTCCTTTCTTCAAAAACGATAGGAAACTCGACTATTGATTTCATTTTACTACGCAAAACACACATTGCAATAGTTTGGTAAAGTTTTTTTCGTTAGTGTATGTTCAGCGTCGATTCATCTCTAATGCTTGCTTTTGACGATCAATCGTGCAATAATCCCTTGCATGTACTTAACAAAAATTTGATCGATTCAAACGGGCGGTGTGGCGAATGACGATTGACGAACTGCTTGCAAGTTACGAAATTTTTGCAATGAGCGAATTCGAGAAGGGCGAACGCTTTGAACGGCTGATGAAAAATTTTTTGCTCACGTATCCGATTTGGCGCGGGAAAATTTCCGACGTGTGGCGTTGGAAAGATTTTCCCTTCCGCAATGAACTCGGCGGCAAAGATTTGGGAATTGATTTGGTTGCGAAAACTCACGGCGGAGAATTTTGGGCGGCGCAATGCAAATTTTATTCCGAATCAACTGCAATTCATAAGTCCGCCGTTGATTCGTTCATATCGAACAGCGCACGGACTTTTGACGGCAAAAAATTTTCGCGGCGATTGTGGATTTCAACTTCCGACAACTTCACCGACAACGCTCGCGAAATGCTCAAGAATCAGTCGCCCGAAGTCGAAATTATCAACCTCGAACTGCTCCGCCGACTTCAAATCAACTGGACGCTCCTCGACAACGGCTTTTCCGGCGAAGAGGCAATTATCGTTCGCAAACTCCGCGATTATCAGATTAACGCCGTCAACGCCGCGCAGATTCACTATCAAAATAATTCTCGCGGACAATTAATCATGGCGTGCGGAACCGGAAAAACTTTCACCGCGCTGAAAATCGCCGAGAAAATTTTTCCGAACGGCAAAATTTTATTTCTCGTGCCGTCAATCTCTTTGCTGCGTCAAACTCTCGAAGAATGGGCGGCGAATTCAACCAAACCGATTAACGCCGTGTGTGTTTGCTCCGACGCCACTGCCTCCGATATTGACGACGAGATTGTTGACGTGAACTTGCCGCTTAAAGCAATGACCGACTCCGAAAAAATTTCCGCCGAGCTGAAAAAATTTTCCGGCGACGGCTTGACGGTGATTTTCTCGACGTATCAATCAATCGACGTGGTTAATCGGCTGAATTTGACGTTCGACTTGATTGTTGCCGACGAGGCTCACCGCACGGCGACCTTTGCCGAGAACAAGACCGTCTTTACAAAAGTTCACGACGAAAATTTCATTCGCGCAGACAAACGCCTCTACATGACCGCCACGCCGCGACTTTTCAAGACCGATGCAAAAAATTTCGCCGACGAAAGTAAAATGACCGATTGGACGATGAGCAACGAAAAAATTTTCGGCGAGGAGTTTTATCGAATCAGTTTCCGCGAGGCTGTTCAACAAGGTTATCTTGCCGACTACAAAGTTTTCGTGCTGACCGTCAACGAAAATTATCTGACGCCTTCGCTAAAAAAATTTATCGGCGACAAAAATTCTTCGCTCAAAATTGACGACGCCTTGAAACTTATCGGCGCGTTGCTTGCTCTGTCAAAGCACATGGACGAAAAATCTGCGCGGCTCATTCGCGACGACAAGAATCGTTTCATGCACACCGCCGTTGCATTTTGCAGTTCAATCAAGGACGCCAAACGAATTGCCGACAATTTCTCCGCCGTGCAAGAAAAATTTTTTGCCGACCTCAACGCCGATAAAAATTCGTTCGTCACCATTAAAGCCGACCACATTGCCGGAACGATGTCTGCAAATGAACGCGCGCCGAAACTTTTCACGCTCAAAACCGCCGCGATTGACGGAAATGTTTGCAACGTCTTGAGCAACGTGCGCTGTCTGTCAGAAGGCGTCGACGTGCCCGCACTTGATGCCGTGATTTTTATGGCGTCGAAAAAATCCAAAGTCGAGATCGTTCAAGCCGTCGGACGTGTCATGCGCACCGCTAATCATAAAAATTTCGGCTACATAATTATTCCCGTCGTCGTGCCGCTGAACAAATCGCCCGAAGAGGCTCTGCGCAACAGCAAAGATTTCAATATCGTTTGGGAAGTCGTCAACGCCCTGCGTGCTCATGATGAGGCGATGAACATTGAACTTGAACGAATTCGCAACAAATTGGCCGGCAAAAATCCCGACGACGATACGAGCGTCAAAGTTATTATCGGCGGCGATCCGCAAATGTTTTTGGAAGAGCTGCTGCGTTGGGACGACCTCAAGAATAAAATTTATGCACGCATGGTTGAACACGTCGGCAGCACGCCTTATTGGATTCAGTGGGCTTACAAAGTCGCCGACATTGTCGAACGCCACACGCGACGCATTAACGAATTAATTTCTGTCGAGGGTGAGCCGCGCAGAGATTTTTACAATTTCCTCTACGACCTGCAAAAAAATCTTAATCCCGCCGTCACGCCCGCCGAAGCCGTCGATATGCTTGCTCAACATCTCGTGACGCGTCCCGTCTTTGAGGCTCTCTTTGAAAATTATTCTTTCGTCAAGAACAATCCCGTCTCCGTCTCCATGCAAAAAATTCTTGACAAGCTCGAAGGCGAAGGCATTGACAAAGACCGCGAGACCTTTGCGCGACTGTACAATCAAGTTCGCGAAATGTGCAAAAATATGGGCGACGCCGCTCAACGTCAACGAATCATCACGCGCTTATATGAAAATTTCTTCGCCATTGCGTTCAAAAAGACTTCGGAAAAACTCGGCATTGTCTACACGCCCGTTGAAGTCGTCGATTTTATTTTGCGCAGTGTCGACGCCGTGTTGAAGAAATATTTTAATCGCTCGCTCTCCGATAAAAATGTTCACGTCTTGGATCCGTTTGCGGGCACCGGGACTTTTCTTGTGCGGCTGATTCAAAGCGGCTTGATTAAACCGCGCGACTTGCTCCGAAAATATTTGCATGAACTTCACGCCAACGAAATTGTTTTGCTCGCCTATTACATCGCGTCGATTAACATTGAGAATGCTTTTTATGACAGCTGTAAGCTTCAAGCTTTAAGCTTTGAGGAAGACTCACTTAAAGCTCAAAGCTCTAAGCTCAAAGCTTTCAAAGGAATTTGTTTCACCGACACTTTTCAAGCCGCCGAACAAGATGAAGACGCTCGCGGGCAAATCGTCGACAAAACTTTTCGCGAATCGTTCAAGGAAAATCTTCAACGCGTCAACGACCAACTTCAAACGCAAATTGAAGTCATCGTCGGCAACCCGCCCTATTCCGTCGGTCAAAAATCCGCCAACGACAACAATCAGAATCAATACTATCCGAAACTCGAACAGAGAATCGCCGCAACTTACGCCGCCAAAACTTCCGCCACGTGTAAGCAAGCAATTTACGACAGCTATATTAAGGCGTTTCGTTGGGCGGGCGACAGAATCTCGGAAGGCATTATCGGATTCATTACCAATGCAAACTGGATTGACAAAGACGCTAATCGCGGCATGAGAGATTGTTTTGTCAAGGAGTTCAGCGAGATTTATGTTTTCAATCTGCGCGGCGATATTCGCGCCAAAGAAAAAGCTGATTCAAAGCGAGACGGCGAAAATGTTTTCAATATCATGACGGGTGTTGCAATTACAATTCTCGTTAAAAATCCTGAGCATGTCGGCGACGCGAAAATTTTTTACCGCGACATTGGCGACTACCTTTCACGCGAACAAAAACTTTCAATCATCAATCGTACGCCGAACGTCCTGCACGAAACTTTCACGACCCTCACGCCCAATGACAAAGGCGATTGGATTAATCAGCGCGGCGACGACTTCGACAAATTCATTCCGCTTGTTCCCGATAAAAAATTCAGTGGAAAGGTTCAATCTTTCTTCGTTGCCAACTCAATGGGCATTACAACAAATCGCGATGCTTGGATTTATAATTTTTCACGCCGCTCACTTGAAACAAATATGCGCACGACTATCGACTATTACAACACGCACTTGCCAACAGAAATTGATCCGACAAAAATTGTTTGGACGCGAGCAACTACTCAAAATAAAAATCGCGGACATAAAATCAAATTTGAAGCCGCGCAGATTATTGAAAGTTTCTATCGTCCGTTCTGTAAAGAAATGCTTTATTATTCACGAGAAATGAGTAATTGCGTTTATAAAATGCCAAAACTTTTTCCGACAGGTTGCGAAGAAAATCTCTTAATCTGCGTGACAGATGCAAACGCCAGAAAAAATTTCTCCGCGCTTATGACAAAAAGAGTAACCGATCTTCATTTCAACGACGATACGCAATGTTTTCCGCTGTATTGGTACGAGGCAAAAGAGGCTAAGAGCGGCGGTATGGACGATATGTTTGCGCCGAAGAAAATTGTTTACGAGCAGCGCGACGGCGTGAGTAATTTTATTTTGCGGCAGGCGCGGGAAAAACTAGTCCCTAGTCCCTCGTCCCTAGTCCCTACAAAGGAAGATATTTTTTATTACGTTTACGGCTTCTTGCATCTGCCGAGTTATCGCGAGAAATTTTCTGCGGAGCTGAAGAAATCTTTGCCGCGAATCATTTTGACAGCCGACGCGAAAAAATTTTGGCAGCTGAGCCGCGCAGGTCGTGAGCTTGCCGAAATTCATCTGCACTACGAACATCAGTCCTTTGCCGACGTTGAAATCATCGGTGCGGAGAAAAATAATTTCGCCGTGAAAAAATTGCGCCTGTCGAAAGACAAGACGACGCTTTATTACAACGAGCACATCACGATAAAAAACATTCCGCCGCGCAGTTTTGAATACGTGGTGAACGGACGCAGCCCTTTGGAGTGGATAATTGACCGCTATCAAGTGAAAACCGATTCGGCAAGCGGCATTGTCAACAATCCGAACGATTGGGCGACAGAACACGACAATCCGCGCTACATTTTGGATTTGATATTGAGTTGTATCACGGTGAGCTTGAAGACGTTGGAGATCGTGGAGAATTTGCCGGACGTTGAGTTTGACGCTTGAAAAAATTTTTTGAGCTGATATAATGACAGTCGAGAATTACTTTAACATCGTTATCACAAAACAAAACCCCCGAGATGATCTGCTGCTAACAGACTCTCGGGGGTTGCGCTATACTTCAGCGCATTGGGCGTTCAATCGTTGTCCTTGAATAAGGATTTGAACCAATCGTATATTGAGCGTTTGATAATGCTCTCAACGATTTTTTTTAGGGCGTCGAGAACTAGCTTTAACATCGTTTTCACCCCCTTACCCGAAATTACTGCGGCGGGGTCGGACAACGACAGGCAGATTTTACAACAGAGCGATAAATTTTTCAATAAAAAAGCCTCGGCAAAAGTCGGGGCTAATTTTTATCAAAATCTTTGAAAATCATTCGGCAACTCAAATTTGATCGTGATGGGCGAATTCATATCGAGCAGTCGTTTCAAAAAGCCGGGTTTGGGCGCGGTGTCGGTTATGGTGAAATCTTTTTCGTTGCCGTGAAGAATTTCGGTAATTAAATACGTCAACGCGTCGTCTTCGGTGCCGAGTTTGTCGATAAGATTGTTTTCAAGGGCAGTGCGTGCGTCCAAAACTCTGCCGTCCGCCAATTCATCAAGATTAATCGCGTTGGGGCGCGTGAGTTTTATAAAGTTGACAAATTCCGCGTGTGCCTGCTTAACGAGCGTTTCAAGATAATTTTCTTCGTCGGGAGTCATTTCGCGGAAAGGATTGCCCAAATCTTTCATCTTGCCGGATTTAATCGTCTTGAAAGACACGCCTAGCTTTTTAGCCAACTCTTGATAGTTTGGCACGCCCATAATCACGCCGATTGAGCCCGTCCACGACAATACGTTGGCAAAAATGTAATTGGAGGCGGCGGCAATCATATACGCGCCCGAACAAGCACTGTCGCCAATGGACGTGACTACGGGAACATCTTGCCGCAAGCTGAAAACCAATTTTGCCAATTCCTCACTGGTAGCCGCCGCACCGCCCGGAGAATTTATCTTCAAAAGAATGCCCTTGTAGTTGTCTTTGTTGGTTTGTTTTACTTCAAGCAAAGAATTCTTCAGCTTCCGCACGGAATCATCGCCGTTGAGCTTTGATACGTTGGAAGTTATTTCGCCGTTCAAATAGAGCTTTAAAATTTTTTTTCCGGAAAAAATACCCATGTGATTAAACCGCCTTGTAAAATGATGAGAACGAGCGCATTTTATCATGTGCGACAAAATATATCAAATACAAAAAAAATCTCCCGCAGTAAAAATGCCGCAGGAGTTTTTTTATTGACGTGTGGATTTTTATTTGGCAACGGCTTCGTTGTCGACAACGGTCAATTCACGATAGCGCGCCATGCCCGTGCCGGCAGGAATGAGTTTGCCGATAATGACGTTCTCTTTCAAGCCGATAAGCGGATCAACTTTGCCTTTAATCGCCGCATCGGTCAAAACGCGTGTAGTTTCTTGGAAACTTGCCGCACTCAAGAAAGAGTCCGTTGCCAAAGATGCCTTTGTTATGCCGAGCAGAATCGGTTTGGCGACGGCGGGCGCACGGTCTTCCTCAATGGCTTTGGTGTTTGCCGCCTCGAAAACGTTCATGTCGACAAATTCGCCGGGCAGGAAGTCAGTCGAGCCGCTCTCTTCAATCTTGACCTTGTGCAACATTTGTCTAACCATCACTTCGATGTGTTTGTCGTTAATTTCAACGCCCTGCGACTTGTAAACTTTTTGTACCTCTTTGACGAGATAGCGATGAGTTTCTTTTAAGCCGCAAATTCTCAAGATGTCGTGAGGATTTTTCGCGCCGTCGGTGATGTTGTCGCCCGCGCGGATAAAATCGCCGTCTTTGACCTTGGGTGTTATGCCGAAAGGAATGGTGTATTCGCGAGGCTGAAGATTTTCCGTATCGGTCGGCGTGACCGTGACCACTTTCAAGTCGTTTTTATCGGATTTGCCGATTGAAACAACGCCGTCGATTTCGGCGATTATCGCGCTCATTTTAGGTTTGCGTGCCTCGAACAATTCTTCGACACGAGGCAAACCTTGAGTGATGTCGCCGCCCGCTACGCCGCCCGTGTGAAAGGTGCGCATCGTCAACTGCGTGCCCGGTTCGCCGATACTCTGAGCCGCGATTATTCCGACTGCCTCGCCTACTTCCACGTCCGAACGATTTGCAAGATCTTGTCCGTAACATTTTTTGCACACGCCCTGCGCACTCTTGCACGTCAACACGGAACGAATCAATACGCGTTCGGATTCGGTCAAGGCATTTTTGAGCGAATCGTTTACAATTTCACCGGCTTTTAAAATCAGCTCGCCGTCCTTGGAATAATAATCTTCAGCGGCTGTCAAAGTCTCGTCCGACCGGTGAATTGCAATGCGATGACGCTGTGCAAGTGAGGCGCAAATTTTATCGGCTAAGCTGTCGTCAATCGTGTCGTTGATTTGGGCGATTAACGTGCCGTCTTTGGCGTAAATATTTTCTGCCAAGACGCGTCCCGAAATTCTGTCGCGCAAAGGTTCAATCACGCCGCGAGTAGTTTCCTGCGCCGCCGTCAAAAAGCCGTCTTCAAGCCTGAGTTCTGCGCCTTGACTCTGACCTTCGACAATCGCCTCGACTTCTATGCCGCGGATGTTGTTTTGCCGAATGAAAATTTCCGTGATTGACTCGTCGTCCAAGAGAGCCTCTAAAAGTTCATGAGACAAAATCGTGCCGGCGTCAAAGTCAAGAGCACTGCGGGCAAGTTCTTTGCCCAAATGCTCATGGATAAAAGCGTGGCGCAATTCCTCACGGGTTTGAGCGTCGGCGGTGCCCAATTTAATTGTTTCGGTCACGCGCGAATGATTTGCGGCGGCTTTCGTCAACACAGAGCCACGCAGCGTTATTTCGGTCGCACCGGTCTCGCCCAGTTTGATTAATGCTTCCTCGTCCAAAATAGTATCGTGCGGCAAAGCTAATTCGCCCGTTTCGGGATTAACGATGTCTTCTGCCAAAACACGCCCGATTAATACCTCGTTCAAAATCTCCAGCGCGTCGAAGGTGTCTTCAGCCAAAAGGGCTCGGCTCAAAAGCAGATTGACACTCAAAACGTCGCAGTCGTCCTCGCGAACGATTACATCTTGCGCCACGTCTACCAGTCGCCGCGTCAAATAACCGCTGTCAGCCGTCCTAAGGGCAGTGTCCGCCAAACCTTTGCGCGCTCCGTGCGAGCTGATAAAGTAATCGGAAACGCTCAAACCTTCGCGGAAATTCGCCGTTATCGGCAGGTCGATTATCTTGCCCGAGGGATCTGCCATCAAACCGCGCATTCCTGCAAGTTGTCTCATCTGTTGCTTATTGCCGCGAGCACCTGAGTCGCTCATCATGAATATCGGGTTGAATTCGTCCATATTCTCCATCATTGCGTCCGCTACTTTTTCTGTTGCTTCTGACCAAAGCCCACAAACTTTGTCGTAACGTTCCTTTTCCGTCAATATACCTCGCGTGTAATAAATTTCAACTCTTTTGACTCGTTCGGAGGTTTGCTCAAGAATTTCTTTTTTCTTCGGCGGCACGATGACATCACTTATCGCAACGGTCATTCCTGCCAGGCACGCGTAGTGATAGCCCAGTCGTTTCACGTCGTCGATAACTTCTGCCGTGCGCGTCGCTCCGAATTTGTTGAAACAGGCAGCGACGAGTTTACCGAGTGCCTTTTTATTCATCACTTCGCCGAGAATCCAGTTGTCGCCTTCGCGATGATAATGGCGCAATTCCTGCGGCAATTTCTCATTGAATATCATGCGACCTACCGACGTTTTGACCATGATATAATCGTCTTCCGTCTCCAGCTGATCTATAACAAAATCGGGCAACCTGTCCAATCCGATTCGCACGTTTATTTCTGCCTGCAAATCCAATTCTTTGTGGTCGTAAGCAAGCAGAGCTTCTTCCAGTCCCGTGAAATATCGCCCTTCGCCTTTGACGGGTCGTTCCGGTTTATCATGCCGCAACTTTGTCAGATAATACGTTCCCAACACCATGTCTTGTGTAGGTACTATTATCGGCTTTCCGTCTTTGGGTGCCAAGATGTGATTTGCCGCCAACATTAACACGCGTGCTTCCGCTTGAGCCTCCGCACTTAAAGGCAGGTGGATTGCCATTTGATCGCCGTCGAAGTCTGCGTTATATGCCGTGCACGCCAACGGATGCAATTTCAATGCGCGTCCTTCCGTCAATACCGGCTCGAACGCTTGTATTCCCAATCGGTGCAATGTCGGTGCTCGATTCAACAATACCGGATGTTCTTTGATGACTTCTTCCAATACTCCCCAAACGTCTTCCGTTGCTCGGTCGACTTTCTTTTTTGCCGCTTTGATTGTCAAGTTCGCGTCCGTCGACAATTTTTTCATCACGAACGGCTTGAAAAGTTCCAACGCCATTTCCTTAGGCAGTCCGCACTGATGAAGTTTCAGTTCCGGGCCCACGACGATAACCGAGCGTCCCGAATAGTCCACGCGTTTGCCCAAAAGATTTTGGCGGAATCGTCCTTGCTTGCCCTTCAACATGTCCGACAGCGATTTTAACGGTCTGTTGCCCGGCCCGGTCACTGGTCTGCCGCGTCGTCCGTTGTCAATCAATGCGTCTACTGCCTCTTGCAACATGCGCTTTTCGTTGCGAACAATGATGTCGGGTGCACGCAATTTCAGCAGTCGATTTAAACGGTTGTTGCGGTTTATCACGCGGCGATACAAATCGTTCAAATCACTCGTTGCAAAGCGTCCGCCGTCCAGCTGAACCATCGGTCGCAATTCGGGCGGGATAACGGGAATAACCGTAAGAATCATCCATTCGGGTTTGTTACCGCTCTTTCTGAATGCCTCCACGACTTCAAGCCGACGAATCGCGCGAATTCTCTTTTGTCCGTTCGTAGAGTGCAATTCTTCGCGCAACTGTGTGCTCATTTCATCCAAATCGATACCGCGTAAAAGTTCTTGAATAGCCTCCGCGCCCATGCCGACTTTGAAGGCGTTGCGACCATAAGTCTCGCGGTGTACTCGATATTGCCCTTCGGTCAGCAAGTCTTTTTGTTTCAAATCAGTTTCGCCGGGATCCAGCACGATATACGACGCAAAATAAAGAACACGTTCCAATGCTCGCGGCGACATATCCAAAAGCAGACCCATGCGCGAAGGAATGCCTTTGAAATACCAGATGTGACTGACGGGCGCGGCAAGTTCAATGTGACCCATGCGTTCACGGCGGACTTTGGCGCGAGTGACTTCAACGCCGCAACGATCGCAGATAGTTCCTTTGTAGCGGACGCGTTTGTATTTGCCGCAATGACATTCCCAATCGCGCGTCGGTCCAAAGATACGTTCGCAAAATAAGCCGTCACGTTCGGGCTTGAGGGTGCGATAATTGATGGTTTCGGGCTTTTTCACTTCGCCATGAGACCATTGACGAATCTTATCAGGCGAGGCGAGTCCGATACGCATAGAGTCAAAAACATTAACGTCAAGCATGTGAAACTCCTTTCAGTCGCTTTGACCAGTCCTTACTCGTCAGAAAAATTCTCATCGTCGTTGGCATTAACGGAATTGGCGTCCAGGTCGTCAAGGTTTAAATCGTCCGGCGCAAGAGAATTTAGTTGAGAATCCAACTCTTCGTCGGAAGGTTTACGGTCAATATCCTCGGCAATAATATCTTCGGCGGGCGGTTCAGCAGGATTAACATCATGGTCGCCGAAATTGCCGACATCAACGCCCAAATCTTTAGCCTTATTGCGAAGAGCGCGGTCGTCGTCGTCGTCGTCGCGAATGATAATTTCCTTAGAGTCGCCGCTAAGTACGCGAATATCAAGACCAATGGACTGCAATTCTTTGATAAGGACTTTGAAAGATTCAGGAACGCCGGGTTCGGGAATGTTGAGACCTTTGACGATAGCCTCGTAAGCTTTGACACGACCGAGGACGTCGTCAGATTTGACGGTGAGAATTTCTTGAAGAGTGTAGCTTGCGCCGTAAGCTTCGAGAGCCCAAACTTCCATTTCGCCGAAACGTTGACCGCCGAATTGAGCTTTGCCGCCGAGAGGTTGTTGAGTGACTAAGCTGTAAGGCCCGGTGGATCTGGCATGAATTTTGTCGTCGACGAGATGATGAAGTTTGAGCATATAAACGCAACCGACAGTAACGCGATTTTCAAAAGGTTCGCCGGTTCTGCCGTCAAAGAGAAGAGTTTTACCGTCGTCCGGCAGATTGGCAAGTTTGATGGTGGAGAAAATATCATGTTCTCTTGCGCCGTCGAAAACGGGCGTGGCAATGTGCAGACCTGCTTTGGAAGGAACAGGCAAGCCGACAGATTTAACGTTAAAGCTGAATTTATTTAGTTGGAGAAGGAAAGCATTCAAATCGCGCTTAACGGATTCGAGGTCACGCAGAGCCTTAAGCAAGAAAGAAATATGGCAGAAAAGATAAAAATCGTTGGCAAGGTTGTCACGAGCGGCACGAGCTTCAAATTTCTTAAGGAAGTCTTTACGTTTGATGAATTGTAGGAGTTTGAATTTGTTGGCGAAAGAGACAGGGCTGAGAGCAAGAACTTTTTCGAGGTCGGAACGATCTTTTTGGTCAAGAAAATCAGCGTAGGGAATGCGTTCGGCGATAGATTGAGCAAAATCGGCAAGAGAGCCTTCGGGACTAATATCAGCCAAAGAATCGGAAATGAAATTGAAAAGGCGGTCGATATTGTCGGTCAGTTTGTCCAAAGAATTAGAGAAAGTATTATCGTTGAAGTCGTAATCCAAAATTTTAAGTTGAGCAATGATGTCGTTGATACGATTAGGGAAATTGTTAATGAGCAAACCGATGTTGCGAACAGCCATGCCGAGATGAGCCTCCAGAACTTGCCCGATATTCATGCGGGAAGGCACGCCGAGAGGATTAAGAACAATGTCGACAGGAGTACCGTCGGGCAGGAAAGGCATATCTTCTTGTCTGCGAATATCGGAAACGACGCCTTTATTGCCGTGGCGACCGCTCATTTTGTCGCCGACAGAAATTTTACGTTTTTGGGCAATGTAAACGCGAACTTGCTTATTGACGCCGGGTTGCATTTCGTCGTTGTTATCGCGGGTGAAAACGTTGACGGCAACGACTTTGCCCGATTCGCCGTGCGGGACGCGCAGAGAAGTGTCGCGAACTTCGCGAGCCTTTTCGCCGAAGATAGCTCTTAATAAACGTTCTTCAGCGGTCAATTCGGTTTCGCCCTTGGGAGTGACTTTGCCGACGAGAATATCACCGGTTCTAACGTCGGCACCGATGGCGATAATGCCTTCGGAGTCGAGGTGAGTTAGTGAATCTTCCGAGACGTTTGGAATGTCGCGAGTGACTTCTTCCGGGCCGAGTTTGGTATCGCGAGCATCGCACTGATATTCTTCGATATGAATTGACGTGAAAATATCGCGCTTGATGAGGTTTTCGGATAATAAAATGGCGTCTTCGTAGTTGTAACCTTCCCAAGGCATATAGGCGACGATGATATTGTAACCGAGAGCAAGTTCACCGTCCGAGGTAGCCGGGCCGTCAGCGATAGGTTGATGTGAGTTAACGTGTTCGCCTTCGACGACGATAGGGATTTGGTTAATGCAGGTGCCTTGATTGGAGCGGACAAATTTCTGGAGGGTGTAAGTGTCGAATTTGTCTTTTTCGGAGTTGACGAATTGGTCATCGACTTTAATTTTAATTTGGCGAGCATCGACCTCAACGACAGTACCGGGCCTTTTGGCCAGCACCATAACGCCCGAATCGCACGCCGCCTTATACTCCATCCCAGTGCCGACCAAAGGCGATTGAGTCTTCAATAACGGTACGGCTTGACGTTGCATATTTGCGCCCATCAAAGCGCGGTTGGCGTCGTCGTTTTCAAGGAAAGGAATCATTGCCGTTGCGATTGAAACGACTTGCTTCGGGCTGACGTCCATGTAGTCGACGGTCTCGCGGCGGACTTTGGTAGTCTCTTCGTTGCGGCGGGCAGTGACGCGTTCATTGATGAAACAGTCGTTCTCGTCAAGCGGCTCGTTGGCTTGCGCGATTGTAAGCGGCTCTTCCTCGTCGGCGGTCAAATAGCGAACGTCATTTGTTACGCGG
The DNA here is from genome assembly GCA_905234395.1 of uncultured Selenomonadaceae bacterium. GTDB lineage: Bacteria > Bacillota > Negativicutes > Selenomonadales > Selenomonadaceae > Quinella. Next base: position 31,627 of record CAJOHG010000006.1, on the reverse strand, counting down.
CAATTCTCAACTTTGCGATAAGGCGTCTCGATGAAACCGTATTGATTGACGCGCCCATAATTTGACAAGCTGCCGATTAAGCCGATGTTCGGACCTTCAGGCGTTTCAATCGGGCACATGCGACCGTAGTGCGAGTTGTGCACGTCACGGACTTCAAAGCCGGCACGTTCACGAGATAAACCGCCGGGACCCAATGCGGATAATCTGCGTTTGTGAGTGAGTTCGGACAGCGGATTATGTTGATCCATGAACTGCGACAACTGCGAAGAGCCGAAAAATTCTTTGATGGCGGCAACGACCGGGCGAATGTTGATAAGATTTTGCGGCGTGACAATTTCTGCGTCTTGAGTGGTCATGCGTTCGCGGACAACACGTTCCATGCGCGTCATACCGATTCGGAATTGATTGAGCAAAAGTTCACCGACACTGCGCACGCGACGATTTCCGAGGTGATCAATATCGTCGGGCGTACCGGAGTCGCTCATCAACGAGAAAATGTAATTAATCGCGCTCATGATGTCGGCAATGCAAATGGTGCGATTGTCCTTGATTGACAACGTCGGCGCACAAAGCATGGTATAAGAGCCGCTTTCAGTCTTGACGCGAATCGGAATTGGCATCGCAATTCCGCGACGAGAACTGTCTTCGGGAATGAGCCTGTTAAGAATATCTGCAGGGTCAAAATCGTAGTCGAAGGCATCCAACGCCTCTTGAGTGATCTCTTTGCCCGAATGGAAGATAATTTCTCTGGTGACCGGGTGACGAATATTTTCGGACGGAATTTTGCCGAGAATGCGGCGTTTCCAGTTGTCGTCGAAATTAAAAATGGCAGCCTCGCGTTCGTCGTCAATGGCGTCCAACATTGCTTGAGTGATGACGGTATCGGCGGGAATTAAAATTTCGCCGGTCTCGTGGTCAATCAAATCTTCGGCAAGGACGCGTCCGAGAATGCGGCGTTTCCAACCGAGTTTCTTGGTGATTTTGTAACGTCCGACGCTTGCCAAATCGTAACGACGAGGATCAAAGAATTGCGAATGCAAAAGCGATGCGGCATTTTCGGCAGACGGCGGCTCACCGGGACGCAGACGATTGTAAATACCGATAAGAGCCTTTTCCTTGTTGTCTTCGTCATTTTTTTGATCTGCGTCGAGCATGTCAACGAGAGCCTTGTACCCGGAAATGAGAGTATTCTTATCGTCGATTGCGGCAAGATTGTCCAGCAGATACTTGTAATTCGACAGGAGATCGTTTTTCTCGTCAAGTTGCGTGTAAGCTTTAAGGAGCGCGTTAAAAGTTTCTTCTGTCTTATCGCCGCCGCGACGACGCAGATAACCGACAGTCAAAGTGTTGCGCGAATCGGCATCATTGGCGGAAAGATAATTGGCAAGTTGCGCAGAAGTATTCTCGTCGTGAATTTTGCTTGCGATAAAAAATTTCACGTCAAAGAGATTGAGAATCTGATTGTTGGTCTCAAAGTCTAAGGCGCGAATAAAATAAGACACGGGCATCTTTCGCGTGCGGTCAATGCGAACGCTGATTGCGCCGGTGGAGTCTGTTTCCAATTCAATCCACGCGCCGCGATTTGGAATAACTGTTGCGGTAAAAATGTTTTTGCCGGTTTGATCGATGGATTTTTCGTAATAGGAGCCGGGACTTCTGACGAGTTGGCTGACAATGACGCGTTCTGCGCCGTTGATGATGAAAGTGCCGGTATCGGTCATAATCGGGAAGTCGCCCATAAAAACTTCCTGCTCTTTGACTTCGCCCTTGGCTTTGTTAAGGAGTTTAACTTTGACGCGGACGGGCGCGGCGTAAGTGCCGTCACGTTTCTTGCATTCTTCAAGCGTGTATTTGCTCTCGCCGAAGGTAAAACTTTCGAAGAAAAGTTCCAGGTTGCCGCTGAAGTCCGCTATCGGCGAAATGTCCCTGAAGATTTCCTGCAAACCTTCTTTCTTAAACCATTCGTAGGAGTTGCGTTGAATGTCCAGGAGGTGTGGCATCTCCATGACTTCTTTTATCCGCGCGTAGCTGTACCGTGTTCGTTTGCCGACTTGAACAGGATTAAACATTAAAGCCGTCACTCCTTTGTAGGAACTAGTACCTAATTAAAAATAAGTGCGCGGCGTAACCTGAAGATTCCGAGTGGACACGACGCGCATAATTTCTCCATCATATTGTCAATCAGTAGCTTTGAATTATATAGCCGGACAATTTTCCTGTCAACCAAAATTTTTCGGGCAACGTTTATTCGTCAAGTTCTTCCAATTTTTTCAACGCCATACGTGCCGCTTCTTGTTCAGCTGCTTTTTTGCTGCTGCCGATGCCGCGTCCGAAAATCTTCTCGTCAATCAAAGCCGCCGCCTGAAAAGTTTTCATGTGATCCGGGCCGCTCATGCCCAATTCGACGTAACGGAGTTTGAGTGGCGGACGAGATTGAATCACTTCCTGCAACTTGCTCTTATAATCTTTCGGAATGCCGGTGATTTTCACGTGCTCGAATTCTTGTGCGAATTGGCGGAAGACAAAATCGCGGGCGACTTCCCAGCCGTGTTCGAGGTAAATCGCGCCGATAACCGCTTCCATTGCATCTTCCAAATTCGATGCACGTCCGCGCGTTGAAGTCGCCTCTGTCGGTCCCAACAACAACAATTCGTCCAAGCCGATTTTTTCCGCCAAACGTGTCAGCGTGGACTGCCGCACGACGCTCGAACGCATTTTAGTCAATTCGCCTTCCGTCAAATTCGGGAAGTGCTCGAACAGATAAGTGCCTGCCGCCAAACCTAAAACTGCGTCGCCCAAAAATTCCAATCGCTCGTTGTATTTCAGTCGCGGCTCGAATTCTTTTGCGTAAGATTTGTGAGTCAGTGCGCGATTCAAAAGTTCAAGCCGCGAAAATTTCAGCCCAATGCTTTTGGAAAATTTTATCAGCAATCTGCGCCGCTCGTCAGTCAATTCCTGTTCAACCGTGATGCCTTCGCCTTCGGGCATCTCAAAAATTTTTTCGTCGATTGTCAAAATGTTCACCTCTGTTAAATTTTACGTCGTCAAATCGTCCAAGCGCGGTGAAGTCGTTTCCATTGCTCGTAACGTTTCGACGCGTTATCAGAATGCAACGTCACGTTGCCCTCTGTTTGAGAATGTGCTCCGCCGCGATTAACGTGCCCGCCAATAACCAGAACTCGCGCATTATCGGGACTTGATTCATGTTCGTATCGGTTAAGCCTTCAAGTTGCAATCCCGCCAAGATTAAAAATGCCGTCAAGCCCGCGCAGATTGAGAATTTTCTTTCGCGACGGAACTGCATGTAAAATTTCCAAAAGAAGTACGCGTAAAGCCCGATAAATGATGCCAGCCCGATTAAGCCGCCTTCGCTTGCACGGTGCAAAAGATTGTTGTGCGGGTGCGTGTGACCGCGACGATCTGTGCTCGGACGTTCCTTTGCGTCGTGAGAAATGTAGTATTCGTTGTACGCCGTGAAAAATATTTTTTGTCCGACGCCGTAAATCGGATAATCGCGGAAAATTTTCAATGCAGACTCCCACATCAAAATTCGTTCACTGTTGCTCCGAAAATTTGCGTCAGTCAACGTCAACAACCTGTCCTGCAATCTCGGCGACATCATCGTCACGACAAGGAAGATTATCGTCAAGCCCGCGAAAATTTTTGCGGTGACACGCCGATATTTTTTCTCCAGCAAAACAAAAATCACGACGACCATAATAAACGCCAACCACGCGCCGCGCGTCATTGACAGCACCAAACAAATCAAGCTAAAAATTACCGCGACCATTGCCAAACGTCTCCAAATCGGCGACAAAATTTTTAACCGCGCGATAAAAATCATCATCGGCAACTGCATGAGCATGAACGACCCGTAAAATGTCGGCGTGTGATTGAAACCGAATGCTCGCGGCTCGCCCAGCACGAAGTATTGAAAAATTCCCGCCGCTTCGTTTATCAGTGATGCCAATATCGTCGCGATTAGGATGCCGCAAAGTTGCTCGCGATTTTTTATGAATGTCATTGCGAAAATCAGCGGAAAGAATCTGTGAATTTCGCCGACGACTTCACGGAAACTTATCGCCACGTCCCACGACGTTGCCGCGATGAAAATTTGACAGACGATATAAACTGCCAACACTTCCAAAAGTTCTGCGTCGAACGGCGGCATTTCTCGCGTCCGAAAATATTTTACGGCGATAAACAATGTTCCGGCTCCGACGGCGATACTTGCGGCGGCAGTCGACAGCGGCACGGCAAACGCCATCAACAGCACCACGCAATACATTGCCGCGTCGAGTGAAATTTTTATCGGCATAAGCACTTCTCCCAAAAAATGTTGCAACAAGTATAACACACGCGATAATCATTGCAAAACGTTCATTGCACCGAATCACTTTGTCAGCGCGATGAATGTTTCTTCCAGCGAATGTCCCGCGCAGAGATTTTGCGTCGTGTCCAGTGCTACAAGTCGTCCGCGATTCAAAATTGCCACGCGGTCACATAAAAATTCCGCCTCTTCAATGTAATGCGTCGTCAACACGATTGTAATGCCCTGCGCCTTGAGTTTGATGATAAGCTCCCAAATTTTTCGGCGGACTTGCGGATCAAGTGCGACTGTCGGCTCGTCAAGCAACAAAATTTTCGGGCGATGAATCAGCGCACGGATTATCAGCAATCGACGTTTCATGCCGCCGGATAATTCTCGCACGTTCGACCGACGAACTTTTTCCAGCTCAACGAATTTCAAAAGCTCATCGATTCGTTCACGTCGCTCAATTTTCGGCAGATGATGCAACCGCGCATGAAGTTCCAAATTTTCTTCAACGGTCAAATCCTGGTCAAAGTTCAAATGTTGCGGCACGAGTCCGAGCAAACTCTTGATAAAAATTTCGTTGCCATTAGTCGGACGTCCGTCAAAAAAAATTTCGCCTGCAGTCGGTTTAAGTTGGAGCGTCAACATTTTAATCGTCGTCGTCTTGCCTGCGCCGTTTTTGCCGAGCAGTCCGAAAATTTCGCCGCGCTCAATCGAAAAGCTCACGTTATCGACTGCACGCACCGAACCAAAAAATTTTTTCACGTTGACGATTTCAATCACATTTGCAAACCTCCAGAAATTGTTGATAAAGACACGTTGAAAAGAGCTGAGACCCAGCGCGCACGGACGCGCGCCGCCGCCGACCGCGTCGCCGGATGCGACGCCAGGCGGACTTACGCCCTTTCTTTTTGCTACTTTTTCTTTGGGCGCAGCAAAGAAAAAGTAGATCCTATAAACAAAAGAAATTTACACGCCAAATCAGACGCACGAGCCAAATACAATTTACAACACGCCCTAAGAAAAATTTTCATTGCAAGATAAAATTTTAACGTGTAGAATATAAACAGCAGTTATCGTAAGTGAACTCGTTCAATAAAAGGAAGTGATTCAAATGGAGTTGAGACAACTTGAATATTTTCAGATGGCAAGCCGATTGAAGAATATCACTCGCGCCGCGCAGAGACTTCGAGTTTCGCAACCGAACATCACCGTCGCGATAAAAAAACTTGAGGCGGAATTGGGCGTGCAACTTTTCGACCGCAGTCAAAAGCAATTGACCTTGACGCCGGAAGGAACAGTTTTTTTGAAACGAATTGAACTCGCGCTAAGAAATATCGAAGACGCCGTTCTGGAAGTCAACGACTACAAACATTTGCAAAAGGGCACGATAAAAATCGGTATTCCGCCGATGATGGGCGCGTATCTTTTCCCGAAAGTTTTTTCCGGTTTCAGACACCTGCACCCGAATTTGGACGTGTTGCTTTATGAGGAAGGCTCGCTTAGCATTCGCGAAAAGCTTGAGAGTGACGAATTGGACTTTGGAATTATAATCGTGCCCGAATCAACGCCGAATCTTAACGTGCTGAAAATGAGCCGCAATCAGTTGATGGTGTGCGTGTCTAAAAACAGTCCGCTTGCCGACAACGAAGAAATTACGCCCGAAGACATTGCCGACGCCGATTTAATCATGCTCAAGGAAGGTGCTTACTCTCGCGAAGTCGTTCAGAGCAAATTGTCCGAACTGAAAATTTCGCCGCGCACCGTGCTAGAAAGCAGTCAAATCGTCACGATAAAAGGTCTCGTCGCTCATCAAGTCGGCATCGCATTTCTGCTCGACTTCATCTGCGAAAATTCACACGACATCAAAGCCGTGCCGTTTTGCGATCCGATATTCGTCAACATTGGTTTGGCGTGGAAGAGAGAAAAATACGTTTCAAAGGCGGCGCAAGCGTTCATAGATTTTTGTAAGAAGCCATTGTGAATCAATCGCTTAGTGCCGTGCGTATTGCGGAAATTTCTTGAGCGGTGAATAAACCTTCGGGCGATTCTCTCAACATGATGTCATGAAGTTTGGGTCGCAACGTTTCTAAATCGGTTGATGCGGAAGGATTTGCCGTCAATGCCGAATGACTTATCGCTTGCGTTTGCGCGTCGACGTAGCGTTGAGTTTTGCGAATGATTTCCTCGACCAGTTGACGACACTGGCGGTTGAGTTCTTGCGGCGCGGTCAATTTGTGAATCTTCAGCTGCTCGTCAATCGTCGATTGCTCCAATTCCTTCAGCCGCAACCACAGAGCTTCCGCGTTGAAACTGTCCGCGTCCATTGCGTTCAAGTCGTCAAGAATTTTGTGATAGAGTTGCCAATTTTGATCGAGGCGTTCAATATCTTTCTGATAGGCGGCGTACCAGTCGCCGAAAATTTTTTGTTGAAGTTGCAATTCTTCACGTTGCGCACGAGTGATTTGTTCCTGCTGAACTTGTTGCCAGCGTATGAAAGCACTTGCGCTGAACACGATTAGCAACAACGTACAGATGACCATGAAACCTTTGCGCGTCGGCAGGAATTTGTACAGCATTGCCAATGCGATGACCGTTGCCGCGATAAAGAAACCGTAAATCATTTCGAGACCAATTCTCCTAAAAGTCAAACCACGGTTGAAAATTTTGTTCGCCATGAAATTTTATAAGCTCGCCGATTCGCGGAGTCAAAAGCTCAAAATTTTTGTCCGCGCTCTCGGCGATTAAGTCTTTATAAGGCTCATTCCAAGCGTGTCGTGCAAGCGCGAACTTTCCGGCGTGAATCGGCACAACTTTTTTTGCACGAATATCTTGCGACGCCCGCGCAGTTTCGTCGGGCAACATGTGAATTGCATGCCACGCGCGATTGTATTGACCGTTTTCCATGAACGCCAAATCGAAGCCGCCGAATTTTTTGCCGATGTCCTTGAAATGCTCGGAGTAGCCGCCGTCGCCCGAACAGAAAATTTTTTTGTCGTTCGTCACGAAAGCAAATGCGCACCACTCGGTTGGATTTTGCGTCAACATGCGCCCGGAAAAATGTTGGCTCGGCAAAATGTGCGCCGTCAAATTTTTTCCGAAGTCAATCACACTGTCCCAATCGTCCTCGATAATTTTTTCCGCGTCAAAGTTCCATTGCTCGAAATATTCGCCGACGCCTAACGGGCAGAGCACAGTTTTAATCTTCGGCTTGAGTTGCATAATCGTCGGGTAGTCGAGATGATCCCAATGGTCGTGCGTTATGGCGAGAATGTCAATCGTCGGGAAGTCGTCCGCCGAATAAACGTTGCTGCCGTCGAAGGCGCGATTGACAAAGAAAATCGGCGAGGCATACGCTGAAAAAACCGGGTCAAGCAAAATTTTTCGTCCGGCGAGTTGCAAATAAATCGTTGAATGTCCCATCCAAATCGCGCAGTCTTCAGCAGGATTGAGCGATTTTAAATTTGTCTTCGCGGTCGGAATCGGCATTGGCGGCACGAGTCCGGTTTTGTCGCCGAAAAGAAATTTCCACGTCGCGGCAATTCGATTCTCCTTTTCTTGCACGTCGTCGCTCATGACTTTTACGGGCGTTAAACATTCAAAATGATCTCCGAAATAATGCGGCGAGGACAAAATTTTTTTGAGACGGTCGCCCGAAGGTAAGCGTCCGAATTCGGGACGATTGACGTAATAAAAAATTCCGCCGCCGGTCAACGCCGCTAAGCCGACTCCACCGATTAAAATGTTGCGAATAAAATTTCTGCGATCCATGTTGTTCACTACTCCCTTGCTTGCCGAAAGAATATCAGCTAAAAAATTTTTTGACAAGGTGCAAGGGGAATTATAACTTGCGTTGAAGATTAGATTTGCAATTTTTATCCCGCGAATTGCCGATTGACTTTTGGCAAGACAAACGATATATTTTCAACGGCTTGGGATTGTTTTCAGATTTGTACTAATGGACACTGCAGAAAGGTGAGTGAAACGTAAGTGCTTGAACAGATATTTGGTTCGGCAAATTTTGATTATCTGCCACGAGCAATGACGGCGGCTAGCATAAGACAGGAAGTCATCGCCAACAACATTGCCAACGTCAACACGCCGAACTATCGAAAATCCGTCGTGGACTTTGAAAGCCTCCTTGCAAAAGAAATTTATGGTGACGAGCCCGACGGCAAATTGAAAATGGCAAGGACGCACGATAAACACCTTCCTTTTGTACCGCTAAATTTTCACGCTGAACCGACAATCACTCAAGACCACTCGACGATAATGCGCGTGGACGACAACAATGTTGATATTGATGTTGAAATGGCGACGTTGGCAAAAAATCAGCTCTACTACAATGCGATTGTCACAGAATTTGGCGGACACATCAGCCGATTGAAAGGCGCAATCACCAGCAACGGACAATGATCAATGAGCAATTGGGAATGAGGAATTAGGAATGGGAATGTTTCTTGGAATTGACGCCGCTGCTTCCGGCTTGACTGCCGAACGTTTGCGCATGGACGTTATTTCAAACAATATCGCCAATGCAAATACGACACGCACCGATCGCGGCGGAGCTTATCATCGTCGATTCGTCGTCTTTGAACCGCGAACTCGTGAACCGAAAACTTTTGAGCAAACTTTGTCGCGAGCAATCGGCTTGACAAATAAAACCGGCGAAGGCGTCCGCGCAGTTTCAATCATGGAAGACACGACGCAAGGCCCAATGGTTTACGATCCCGGTCATCCCGACGCCAATGCCGACGGTTATGTTGAAAAGCCAAACGTCAACATCGTTCAAGAAATGGTCGACATGATAACCGCGCAACGTGCCTACGAGGCTAATGCAACGTCGATTAATGCGGCAAAAGCTATGGCGAGCAAAGCTTTGGAAATCGGCAAATGAACGACGTAAAAAAATTTTTTCACGGCTCCACGTGCCAAAAATATTTGCCATTATCTTTTTAAGTGTTATAATCGTTTGTGCATTAACAAGCTTGGTTTACGAAAGGGAAGGTGAAACGATGGAGATAACACCGTTGGAAATGACGCCCGTGCAAATGAGCGCGCGCAGTCATCTCAACGAACAGAAAGTCGACGAACCCGTAAAAAGTTTCGGAGAATTCATGGTCGACGCATTGAAAAAGACAAACGAGCTTGAACTCGAATCCGAACGGCTGAACGCGGCATTGGCGGCGGGCAGGATAGAGGATATTTCTCAAGTAGTGGTTGCCTCTCAAAAAGCGGAAATCGCGCTCCAATTAACGCTCCAGTTGCGAAACCGTGCGACGGCGGCATATCAAGAAATCATGCGTATGCAGGTGTAGGAATAATTAGGAATTAGGAATGAGGAATTAGGAATTGTTTTTTCATTGCTAATTGCTCGTTGCTAATTGCTAATTGACCGAAAGGACTGAGTTTATTGGCGAATTGGAGAGAGCGGCTCCGGGAGCTTTGGAATCGCTACGACAACAAGCACAAATATATTTTCATCGGTGTAATTGTCGCCGTTGTGCTTGCCTTCGCGGGAATAAGCTTCTGGTACGGCAGCAAACCCGACTATGTGCCGCTGTATACCAATTTGGAGACGAAAGACGCCGGCGACGTTGTGAACAGCCTGAAAGAAACGGGCGTGCCCTATGAATTGGTTGAAGATAAACGCGGCTCGACAATCCTTGTCCCTGCCAATCAAGTACACAATCTGCGACTGGATTTGGCGGCGGCAGGACTTCCTCGCGGCAACAAAGGTTTTGAACTTTTCGACGACAGCAAATTGGGCGTAACGGAGTTTCAAAACAAAATCAATTATCTTCAAGCACTGCAGGGCGAATTGACTCGCACGATTGAACATTTGGACAGCGTCGACAAGGCGCGGATTCACATCGTCTTGCCGGAGGACAGCCTCTACAAAAAAAATGAAAAGCCCGCTACTGCCTCAATCTTGCTCATGTTGAAGCCGGAGATGAAGTTGACTAAGCCCGAAGTCAAAGGCATTGTCAATTTGGTCAGTCACAGCGTTCAAGGGCTTGCTCCCGAAAATATTACAATCGTCGACGAACAGGGCAACATTCTAAACACCAACGACGACGACGAATTGGAACAGCAGAACGCGCAAAATTTAAAGGCTCTCAACCAGATTGAAATGACAAAGCGAGTCCGCGACCACATTCAGCAGAACGTTCAAACAATGCTCGACAAAACTTTGGGCGAAGGAAATGCTTTCGTGCGTGTGAGCGTGGAACTTGACTTTGACGACAAGAAAATTGACCGGCAGACTTTCACGCCCGTGGTTGACGAGGCAGGCATCATTCGCAGTCAACAGGACATCAGCGAGAGTTACAACGGCGAATCAAATGTTCCCGGCGGCCCGGCAGGCGTCCAAGGAAATATTCCCGGTTACGTCGCCGAAGACAGAACTGCCAACGCCGAATATGAGCGCAAGGAGTCAACGCGCAACTACGAGATCAACGAAGAGAATCAGAAAATCATCGCGTCGCCCGGCTCAATTCGTCGCCTGACGGTTGCTGTTCTTGTCAACGACGAAATTACCGAGTTGCAGCAAGAAGGACTTTTGCGAGCGGTAAGTTCTGCGGCGGGCATCAATGAAGATCGCGGAGACACCATTTCAGTCGAGCCAATGCCGTTCAACACCGACCTGCGCGACCAACGCGAGGCTGAAGCAAGACAAGAACAATTACGCAAAGACAGGATTTTGTACACGGAGATTGCGGCCATGATTTTAATTGCGGCTCTGCTTTTGGGCGGGTTCCTCATGTATCGCTGGAAGAAACGCAAAGAACGTCAAGCGGAATTGGAGGCAAGGCTCGAAGCTGAACGAAAAGCTCGTGAAGAAGCTCGACTCGCCGAAGAAGCTCAACGTCGTGCCGAAGAAGCCGAGCGGCGTATTGAAGCTGAAGCACGAGCCGAAGCTGTTGCCAACGAAGAAATTGAAGACGATAAGTTAACACCCGACGAAAGACGTATTCGCAACGAACGCCAGGCGATTCTCGACCTTATCGATCAAAAACCGGCGGAAGTTGCTTGGCTTGTGAAGACGTGGCTTATCGAAGACGAATAATTCAGTGATTAGTGGTTGGTGGTTAGTGGTTAGAAAGAACTTGTGACTAATCGCTAATCACTTTTTCTTTTGAATGGAGGAGATCACATGGCAGATTTGTTTAGCGATATGTACAGCGAACCAAAACCTATGACTGCACACGAGAAGGCGGCAATTCTTTTCATCGCGCTCGGCGGAGAATATGCATCAAAAGTTTTCGCGCACATGGACGAGGACGAGATTGAAGCGATAACGCTCGACATTGCAAACAATAAACACGTCAGCATTGAAAAGAAGAATAAAGTTATCAGCGAATTTTATCAGCTGATGATGGCGAACGACTACATTTCAACGGGCGGTCTCGAATATGCGCAGGACGTTTTGGAAAAGGCTCTCGGTGCGGAAAAAGCGGGAGATATTCTCAAACGCTTGACGACGAGCTTGCAAGTGCGACCGTTTGAATTTCTGCGTAAGGCGGACAATTCTCAGTTGCTCAGTTTCTTGCAGAATGAACATCCGCAGACAATCGCGCTGGTTATGGCGTATCTTGACCCGCAACAAGCCGGCATCGTTATGACGGGACTGCCGATTGATTCGCAAGCCGACGTTGCAAAGAGAATCGCGCTCATGGACAGAACTTCGCCGGACGTTGTGCGCGAGATTGAACGCGTGCTTGAGAAAAAATTATCGTCAATGTCAATGCAAGACTTCACGAGCGCGGGCGGTGTTCAATCTGTCGTTGAAATTCTCAACCGCGTTGACCGTGCCACAGAACGCGCAATCATTGAATCGTTGGAAGTCGACAATCCCGAACTCGCCGAAGAAATCAAGCAGCTCATGTTCGTCTTCGAGGATATTGTCATGCTGGACGATCGTTCCGTGCAGATTGTTTTGCGCGAAGTCGACACGAAAGAACTTGCATTGGCAATGAAGGCGACGAACGACGAAGTCACCGCGAAAATTTATAAGAATATGTCCAAACGCGCCGCCGATATGCTCAAGGACGAACTCGAATATATGGGCCCGGTCAAGATTCGCGACGTGGAAGAAGCGCAGACTAAAATCGTCAACGTCATTCGCACGCTCGAAGACAAGGGCGTTATCGTTATCGTTCGCGGTCAAGGCGAAGGAATGCTCGTTTAATGCGCAATGCGTAATTATTTTCACGAGGTGAGATAATGTATAAAAACATTGTGCGATATATGACGGTCGGCGAACCTGTTTTAATCGGTGCCAAACCGAAGCCCGAACCTGAACCGGAACCCGAACCGGAAGTTTCAGAGGAGCCGGAAGTTGAAATTTCGGAGCCGGAACCTGAACCTGAGCCGGAACCCGAACGCGGCATTCCGCAAGAAGTTTTGGACAAAGTTTACGCCGAAATTGAAGAGATTGAGAAAAAGTCACTGCTCACGGAAGAACTTTTGCACGAGGCGCAAGTCAATCAAAATCAAGCTCAAAAAATCAAAAAGCAGGCTCAAAAAATTCGTGACGACGCTCGCGCCGAATCAGAAAAACTTGTTGCCGACACAAAGATTGAGGCTGAAAAACTTCTTGAGAAAGTTCGCAAGGAAGGTTACGACGACGGCTACAAAGAAGGCAAGGAACAGGGCATTAAAGACGGCAAGGAGCGCATTGAAGACGAACTAGCCGACATTGTCCGCCAAGCCAACGACAAAGCTCAAAAGACCATTCGCGACGCCAAAGAGCAGACGGCGGAATATTTTATTCGCGCGGAAGATGATATTGTCGAAGTCGTGATGATGGCGATTGAAAAAATTTTGCCGCAACATTTCCTTGACGTGCCGCAAGTCGTTCTGCCTGTCGTGCGCGAGGCGATTAATCACGTGCGCGACCAGAAGGAAATTAAAATTCACGTCGAACCCGACAGCTACGATTTGATTTTGATGGCGCGCAACGAATTTCAATCCATGATGACCGACGGCACCGCGATTATCGAAATTATTTCCGACGAGGCGTTGAAGCCCGGCGATTGCGTCATTGAAACTCCTAACGGCGGTGTCGACGCGAGACTTTCCACGCAAATCGACTTGATGAAAAAAGCCGTTCAGAGCGTGCTCAACAAATAGGAGGTGCTTTATCGTGTCGAACGAAGAAAAAATTTTAGCCATGCTTACAAAAATGCAGAGCGATATTGATGCCCTGCGCACTGAATTTGAAACGTTCAAACATAATGAAAATTCTCGTCCGAAAAAAAGAAAACTCACAGCGCAAGAGCAATACGATGCCTTCATGAAACTTACCAAGTTGCTAAACGATGACGAGAAAGAAGCTCTCGGCAAATACATGGCGGCGGAAGAAGCCAGAAAGGCGGCACTTTATGGCTAATTACTGCTTGGATTCAAACGTCGTCAGTGACCTTCTGCGCGGCAATCCCGAAATTATACGTCACTTGCAAACGGTGCGTGATAATGACGACATTTTGTTTATCTCGTCGATTGTTTATTATGAAGTCGTTCGCGGCTTAAAGGCGGCGGGAAAAACTCACATGCTCAAAGATTTTCAAGATTTTTATGATACGGTCGAACATCTTCCTTTAAACATGGACGCAATAGAAAAAGCCGTTGACATTTACATTCAGCTCCGCAAAGGAAAAAATATCGAGGACAACGACATTTACATTGCCGCAATATCGATGGTCAACGGTTGCACGCTCGTCACTTCAAACATTAGACATTTTAGCCGCGTCGAAGGTTTGAACTTCGTTAATTGGAGAACCACATGATTAAAAACTACATCAACCTGCAAAAACTTCGCAAGCAACGTGACGTTGCATCCAATGGACGCGCCGCAATCGCTAAAAATTTTCAGCTCGTCACCGCGCTCAAAATTTGTGAGGAAGTTTAAATGACTATCAAAAACGACATCAACCTGCAAAAACTTCGCAACGCTATCGACGACTGCAAGACGATTAAACTAACGGGCAAAGTCACTCAAGTCGTCGGACTGGTTATCGAAACGCAAGGCCCGGCAGTCAGCGTCGGAGAACTTTGTTACATCACGTCGAAATTCCCGAACGTGCCGCCAATTCCCGCTGAAGTCGTCGGTTTTCGCGAAGGTTACGTTATGCTAATGCCGATTGGCGAAATGCAAGGCGTCGGACCCGGTTGCGAAGTCGTTGCCGCACAGAAAACGCTCAAAGTTAAAGTCGGCGAGGAACTGCTCGGACGCGTGCTTGACGGTCTCGGCAACCCAATGGACGGTTTAGGGCCGATTCTTTCAACGACGGAATATCCTCTGCAAGCTCCGCCGCCGCATCCTTTGACACGTCCGCGAATCACGCAAAATCTTTACGTCGGTGTTCGCGCAGTCGACGGACTAATCACAATGGGCGACGGTCAACGTATCGGGATTATGGCAGGCAGCGGCGTCGGCAAATCAACGTTGCTTTCAATGATAGCTCGAAATACGGAAGCGGACATCAGCGTTATCGGACTTATCGGCGAACGCGGTCGTGAGGTGCGTGATTTTATCGAACGTGACTTGGGCGAGGCAGGTCTTAAACGTGCGGTCGTCGTCGTTGCAACTTCAGATCAACCTGCACTTGTCAGAATCAAAGGCGCGATGACTGCAACCGCCATTGCCGAATATTTCCGCGATCAAGGTCACAAAGTTATTCTGATGATGGATTCGGTTACGCGATTTGCCATGGCTCAACGTGAAGTCGGCTTGACAATCGGCGAACCGCCCGCAACTCGCGGTTATACGCCGAGCGTCTTTGCATTGTTGCCCAAACTTTTGGAACGCGCAGGAACTTCAGACACCGGCTCAATCACGGGCATTTATACCGTTCTCGTTGACGGCGACGACATGAACGAACCGATTGCCGACGCTGTCCGCTCAATTCTCGACGGGCACATTGTCTTAAGTCGCTCAATCGCCGCGCAGAATCATTATCCGGCTATCGACGTGCTCGGAAGTGTCAGCCGCGTCATGGTTGAAGTTGTCGCCAAAGAACATCTTCAAGCCGCGCAGAGAATGCGTGCGTTGATGGCGGTTTATAAAGACGCCGAGGACTTGATTCACATTGGAGCTTACGTCAAAGGCTCAAGCAAGCGCATTGACGAGGCGATAAGCAAGATTGATTCGATTAACGAGTTTCTCTGCCAAGGCATTTACGAGGTCGACACCTACGACGTGACAAAGCAGAAGCTCATGAAGATTAGCGGTAAGTGACATGAAAAAATTCAAATTCCAGTTGGAGACGCTGTTGAAGGTCACGAAACGCAAGAAAGACGATGCCGAGATGAAATTCGCCGAAGCATCTCGCAAGCTTGAAGAGTGTCGTGCACGTTTGCAAATTTTATTGCGGGAACTCGCCGAAGGTCAATCGGAATTCGCGGACAAAACTTCAGCGGGCAAAACGATAACCGTTGACGTTATCATGATGTACAACAGCTTTTTCAACTGGAAACGCACGCAAATTGAACAGCAACAAGATTTAATCCTTAAAGCGACGCAGGATAAACAGCAGAAGCTAAAAATTCTGATGAAGCTGATGACGTATCTGAAAAGCATTGAACAGCTCAAGGAGAAGCGGCTCAACGAATACAACGCGGAAGTGCTTTTCGAGGAGCAAAAGATGCTTGACGAAATCGGACTGCAACTTTCAATGCGCAACTAAATTTTTAAACGGGAGTGATTGATTTTGATTGACATTCAGCCGATTGAACGCGTCAACATGGCGCAACGAGTAAATCAAATTCGCCAACGCATAACCGAGATTGAAGAGAAAATCGGCATTGGCAACGGCGACTTTCAAGCGCGACTTGAACGGGAAATTGCGCGGCAATCAGCGATAAATCCCGTTCAGGCGATGAATCCTGCGAGCGAAATTCAACCGTTGCCCGGCATAACGCAACCCGTCAATGAGAACGATGCCGCCAATGCCGCCAAAGTCGCCGAAGCTCTGCGCGAACAAGGAATAGACATCAAAGACACGCCGAAAACTCGTTTGCCCGGCGAAGAGGCTCTGCCCGGAGGATTCAAACCGCAAACTCAAACTCCGCAAATCGAACGCCGTGAAGTTCCCGACGTTGAGCCGACCATTCCCGAACGCGACGACAAAATTTTTCAAGACGACTACACAGCCGTGAACGCGGCAGTTGCCTCGACCGAAGATTTAATCATGCAGACGGCTTATCAATACGGCGTCGACCCGAAACTTGTCCGCGCAATCGCCATTGCCGAATCGAACATGAATCAAGACGAAATTTCAGACGCGGGAGCTATCGGCGTGATGCAACTGATGCCGTCCACTGCCGCTTATTTGGGCGTCAATCCTTACGACAAAGACGAGAACATTGACGGCGGCACGCGTTTCCTGCGCGAAATGTTGGACACCTTCGACGGCGACGTTCCTTTGGCAGTTGCGGCTTACAATGCCGGTCCCGGTGCGGTCAAACGTTACGGAGGCATTCCGCCCTATTCCGAAACTCAACATTACGTTAATCGCGTGATGGATTTGTTTATGTGAGGTAACGACATGAAAAATTTTTTGCTGACAATCTGCGCGGGCGTGATTCTGTTGACGAATTCTCTTGCGTTTGCACAGGAGCCGCCCTATCTTGATAACTTCATTCCGTGGAGCGATTATCGCGACGAATTGGGCGACGCGTACACTTTGACGCACTACGGACAAGTTTATCGTGAAATCATTCCGCGAGCAGTCGTTGTGCATTGGACGGCGGCGGGCACTCTCGAATCGAACAGAAATTTTTTCTGCGCAGTCGATCGCGGTGACGGCACTGTTAATGTTGCATCTCAATTCGTTGTCGGTCGTGACGGCACGATTTGGCGGCTCATGCCCGAAACAAAATTCGCGCGGCACATAATCGGCTACAATCATTGCGCAATCGGTATTGAGAATGTCGGCGGCTACAACGGGCAGGAAGATTTGACGGACGCTCAACTTGCCGCGAACGTTCGTTTGATAAAATATCTGCACGCGAAATATCCGACGATTCAATACGTCTTCGGACATTATCAGCAAGATGCGGCGCGGGCGACCGGGCTTTACATTGAACACGTTGCGGGCTATCGTTCCTACAAATCTGATCCCGGTCCGAAATTCATGCGCGGCTTGCGTGACGGTTTGACTTTCTTCGCCGAATAAAATCGACAACTCAACTTGAAAGCTTCCGAATATCGGAGGCTTTTTTTGTCGGCAAGAGTTTTTCCTACAATCTTCGCGGCAAATAATTCATGTGCGGCTTGCGTGCTTAACTCGAAGGCGACGGTTTGACTTTCTTCGCCGAATAAAATCGACAACTCAACTTGAAAGCTTCCGAATATCGGAGGCTTTTTTTGTTGACACGATTTTTCCCTACAATCTGCACGGCAAATTCCACAATTCCACGTTGCAAAAGATTGGAGGAAATTTCATGGCTCAAAGCTACGGTTATGCTCGCGTCTCAAGCAAAGATCAAAATGCGGAACGACAGCTTATCGCCCTGAAAAATTTCGGCGTGGAAAAAATTTTTATCGACATACAGAGCAGCAGAAATTTTGACCGTCCGCAATATAAAAAACTTCTGCGCAAACTCAAACCCGACGACGTGCTTATCATCAAGAGCATTGATCGCCTCGGCAGAAATTACGCGGAGATTTTGGAGCAATGGCGCATCATCACAAAAGAAAAAGGCGCGTCAATCGTCGTGCTTGACTTGCCGCTCCTTGACACGCGCCGCTACAAAGATTTGCTCGGAACTCTCGTTGCCGATTTGGTTTTGCAGATTATGTCAGCCTTCGCGCAGATTGAACGCGACTTTATCAAGCAACGGCAAACGAAGGGCATTTCTGCCGCCAAAGCTCGCGGTGTCAAATTTGGTCGTCCGCCGCTTAAACGTCCCGAAAATTATCCCGACGTTCGCGACGATTGGTTGGCTAAAAAAATTTCCGCTCGTCAAGCAGGCAAATTGCTCGGCGTCAATCCGCAAACTTTTTTGAAGTGGATTCGTGCCGACAAGGTTTAATCGCCTAAAAATATTTCAACCCTCGCACATTTGCACGAGGGTCTTTTTTATAAATGTACACTTTTTTATTTACTTGAAGTTGCGCGAATTATATCAATAATTTTTATGCCGGTCAAGCACTTGTTGACGATTTAACAAAATTTTAACAAACGAATCGCAGCGAATAAAAAAGTGTACATTTTTAATCACGGGAGGTAAGCGGCTTGAAAATTTTTCCGGGCGTGACGTGGCACCCTTACGACGAAAAAGTTTACGTTCACAGTGTCGACAGTCAACGCGATTATATTTTTGAGGGCATTGCGCTCGACGTGTTGAATTTTTTCGCTGAACACGACAACGCCACGTTTGATGAACTATGTCAAAAACTTTCGGCTGAATATGACGCTGATGAAACTGAATTGCGCAACGATATGGAAGAATTCGTTGACGAACTGCTTGCCGAAAAAATTCTTTACGACGGCGAAAATCCTTACGCTGAAGAGCAGTGGTCGAATAAAATTCCAAATGAAGTCGCCAACGTTTTTGCCAAGGAGCACAAATTATTTTCGCTAAGTTTTGAGCTTACCTATCGTTGCGTCGAGAAATGCATTCACTGCTACATTGACGATGCTCCGAAATTTTGTGCGGCGGACGAATTGACGCTTGAAGAGTACAAAAATATTTTGCGGCAGGCTCGCGATATGGGTTGTGTGAGCATTTTATTCACGGGCGGCGAAGTCCTCCTGCGTCCCGATTTGTGCGATATTGTTGAATACGCCGTTAAGCTCGGCTTTATCGTCAACATTTACACGACGGGCGTCGGGCTTACGAACAAAGTTTTTGAGCGGCTCTGCGCGGCGAAGGTAAACAGCATTTCCGTGAGTCTTTACAGTGGCATTGCTTCCGAACACGACAAAATTACCGGCGTCAAAGGTTCGTTCGAGAAAACTTTAAAAGCCGCGCTGATGTTCAAAGCGGCGGGCGTCAACACGTTTATAAAGTGCGTCGCCATGAAACAGAATTTTGATTCGTTGGAAAGTCTTTATGAACTCGGCAAAAGGTTGAATATCTATGTTGGTATTTCACCGCGAATTATTTCGGGGCACGCCGAGAAATGCTCTGGCGATTATTCGCTGGGCACTTTGGAACTTTATAAAAAATTTTATGAGCTGAATTCGCGCTACGTAGAAGTTGATAAGACCGCCAATAAGCCCTCGCGTGAACAGTTGCTTAACGGAACGTCTTGCCGCGCAGGTTTGAATTCTTTATCGATTGATCCGTTCGGCGGTGTCCGTGCATGTTTATCATTTCCAAAAGCATTCGGCTCAATTCGCGAAGACAAATTGCAAACTTTGTGGGAGCGGGCACGTCATCTGAATTTAAAAAACCGTCTTATGAGTGAAGTAACTCCGCAATGCGAAACTTGCGAGTATCTTGAACATTGCAATGTTTGTGTTGCCGAATTGATTTTGGATAAAGGCGAAGACTTCAGCGATTGCGGAGACACACTTTTAAGAGCCAAAGCTCAAGCTGAAGCAAAATCATAAATTATGCTCGTCGGAGTCGGAGAACTGTCGACAACTTAAGAAAGGAGGAATTCATCATGAAAAAATATCAAAAACCCGTGCTCGTTAAGAAAGAGCAGAATCGCATTCATTGCGGTAGTTGCGGCATGGTACATGACGGATGTTGCGGCAAAGCCGTTCAAATGGCTGGCTAAAATTTTTTGCGGTTAGTCGTTCCATAAAAACGAGGCGGCGGGCGGGCAGTTGAATTTTTCGACACGTTCACTTGCGGCAGTTCTCCGACTGCGACGAGCTAAAAAATATCATGATAAAATTTCTTTGGAAGCACTTCAAAAGTTACAAGACATCATTAACGGTCGTCGTGCTCTGTTCGATTTTAACGGCGGCGGTGAATTTGCTTGAACCATTCCTTACGGCAAAATTTATCGACGAAATTTTAATCGGGCAGGACACGACGACCTTTTACAATTTTATTCTGCTCCTGTTGACGATAAGTCTCGTTGCACTCGCGGCTAATTGGCTAAACACAATTCTAATGTCGAAAATGCGCCTGCGAATCAACAATCGCGTCATCGAAGACGTAATGGAGCACGTCTACAAAGTGCGCGGCGAATTCATTTTCAATACCGACATGATTTATCTGTCGAAACGCCTCGATCAGGACGCGATTGATTTGATTCGTTTCGCCATCGACAGCATGGTTGACATCGGAATAAATTTCGCGTTGCTGTGTATGGCGTTCGGCTTGCTCTGTTCAATCGGCGTCAAGTGGGGAATTCTTTTCGTGATTATCGCGCTGATTCACGGCATCGCTTATCGTGTGCTGGAAAAAATTTTATTTGAACGTTCGACTGCCGTGCGCGAGACCGATTCAAAATATTTCACTTGCTTAAGCGATATTTTGCTTTACGCTTACTCGATTAAACTGCAAGGGCTTTACGGTGAGTGGTTGAATAAATTTCATGTGGCGTTTGAAAAAAATTTCGTCGCGGTCATGAATCAAGTCAAAATTATTTTCTGGTTCACGCGCAGTTCTCTCAATGCCAATGCCGTTTTCAAGGTGCTGATATTTTTACTCGGCGGACTTGACGTTTTGAGCGGCACATTGTCAATCGGCAACTTTGTCGCTCTCAACGGCTACTATCTGTTGGCAATGCAGGGCGTGGCATATTTTATGAACATTGGACAAAATTATCAGAACGCGCTGGCGGCTTACACGCGGATCACGGAGATACAAACTTTGCCGACAGAAATTAACGGCACGAAAATTTTATCACATATTGATTCGATTGAAGTTCGCAACGTCAACTTCAGCTTCGGCAAGCAAAAAATTTTGAGCGACTTTAATCAACGTTTCGAGCGCGGGAAAATTTATTGCGTCGTCGGCAAAAACGGCGCGGGCAAGTCAACGCTGATGAATTTGATTTGCGGAATGATTCGCCCTGCGAGCGGCGAAATTTTTTTCAACGGCGTCGCGCTTGCTGAAGTCGATATGATTCACACGCGGAAAAATTTAATCGCGGTCGTCGAGCAAAAAGACTTCATCAAGAACGACAACCTTTCCGGCGGCGAACGTCGCAGGCAATCAATCAATACCGCGCTAAAAAAATCTGCCGAAGTGCTGATTATGGACGAGCCCGACAACAATTTGGACGCGCGAGCCGTCACTGAATTGACAGAAAAAATTTTGAGCGGCAAGGAAAATCAAATCACGCTTATCATTTCGCACGACGACCGATTGACCGCCGTCGCTGATGAAATTATAAACTTCACGCCGTGAAATGAAAATATTTTCCGTCGAACGTTCGGCGGATTTTTTTTGTGCAAAAATTTTTCGCCGCGTGCTATAATCTGTCCAAAATTCAGCGAAGGGAAATTTTAAATGACAGATAAAATTAAATCGCCGCCGCCAATTCTGATTTGCATCGCGGCAATCGTCGTGAACTTGCTCGGCTCGTTCGTCGCGAAATTTTTTGCGCTGCCGTTGTATCTCGACACGGTCGGCACAATTTTTGTCGCGATGATGAGCGGCTACGTTCCCGGCGTAATTGTCGGCTTCTCAACGAATTTGCTCAACTCGCTCGTCGACGAATCGGAAATGTATTATTGCTCAATCAGCATTGTCGTTGCGCTGTACACGACGTTTCTTGCACGGCGCGGCTACTTCCAAAAATTTTCACGCACATTGCTGACAATCCTGCCGCTGACTTTAATCACGACGATTTTGGTTGAGCTGATAGAAAAATTTTTGCTCCGCGCGGGCGTCGAAAGTTTCAGCGCGTTTGAATTGCACTTCACGACAATTTTCCTGCGCGAACTCGTCGACAAAGGCTTGATAATTTTGGTGATGTTTTTCGCCGTAAAATTTGTGCCGCCGCGCGTGAAAGAATTGTTCAACGTTTGGGGGCAACGTCAAGCTCCGCTGTCCGCCGACGTGAAAAGCGCAGTCTATGCCCGCAAATGCCCGATCTCTTCTCTGCGAACAAAAGTGTTGTTGATTTTCACGTTGGGCGCAATTTTTATCGCCGCGTCAATCGCCTCCATAAGCCACAGAATTTTTGAGCAAGCCGCCTTTCACGCGCAGATAAACATCGCCGAAACTTTGGCAAGCGTCGTTGCAAATGAGATTGATCCTTCGCGCGTCGACGACTACATAAAACTTGGACACGCCGCTTCCGATTATGATGCCGTCGATAAAAAAATTCGCGCCGTCAGAGAAAGTCACAACGACATAAAATTTTTGAGCGTCTACAAAATCACGCCGCAAGGTTTTCAAGTCGTCTTCGACACGGACACAAAAAATCCCGGCGAATTTGTTGCCGTCAACGAGAATTGTCCCGAACATGAATATTTGCTTGCCGGAGAGAAGGTCGCGCCGATTGTCTTCTACAAAGACGGCGAACAACTGCTTACGATTTTCAAGCCTGTTTACGACGGCAACGGTCGCTGTCAATGTTACGCCGCGATTTACTTTTCGCTGAATCTAATCGCCGAATACAGCAAGACGTTCATTGCAAAAGTTCTCGCGCTTTTTTCCGGTTGCTTTGTATTTATTTTCGTGCTCGGTCTGCGTTTCGTCGAGAACAACATAATTTTGCCGGTCAACACTATGGAATATTGCGCGAAGAATTTTGCTTACGACAGCGACGAATTCTGCGCAAACAACGTCGAACAACTCAAGCGGCTCAAAATTCACACGGGCGACGAGATAGAAAATTTGTATCACGCATTGCTAAAGACGACGCAGGATATTTTGACTTACCTTGAGAAATTGCGGCGGGCTAAACGCAAAGTCGCGGAGATGGACGAACTCGCGCACAAGGATTCATTGACGGGCATAAAGAATAAGGCGGCTTATGACGAGGCAATCACTGCGCTTGACAAAAAAATTTCCGACGGCATCGCGCACTTTTGTATCGTGATGGTCGACGTGAACTTTCTTAAACGCGTCAACGACACCTACGGGCACGAACGCGGCAATATTTATCTGATGAACGCCGTCAAATTGATTTGCGCAGTTTTCGGCGAAGAGCACGTTTATCGAATCGGCGGCGATGAATTCGTCGTGATTCTCGAAGGCGATAAAGTTTCGTTGAGCAAATATTTCGTGACGCAATTTGTTGCCGAGATGAAACGCAAAAATTCTTCCAAAACTTTGGAGCCGTGGGAAAAAGTTTCTGCGGCGGTCGGCGTTGCGAATTTCGGTGCGGGCGATAAAACTGCCGAAGAAGTTTTCAAACGTGCGGATGCTCAAATGTATGAAAACAAATTGGCGATGAAAGCTAATCGCAGGGACTAGAGGCGAAAATTTTATGACGGAACGAAAAGATTTGCGGGCAGTGATTTCACTTTGCGGCGCGGCACTCGTTTTGAATTTGTTCGGCTCATTTGTCGCGGCGAAATTTGATTTGCCACTTTTTCTGGACACGAGCGGCACAATTTTTATCGCGGCACTTGGCGGCTATCTGCCGGGCATTGCGGTCGGTTTCTTCACGAATCTCATAAAATCTTTCGTCGAGCCGGCGCAAATGTATTTCTGTTCGGTAAACGTTGCCGTTGCGATAATCACGACGTTTCTTGCGCGAAAAGGTCTTTTCCAAAATTTCGGCAAAGCTCTCGCCGCGATACCAATGTTGACAATCGTAACGAGCAGCTGCGATTTTCTGATTAAAGTTTTCTTGAAGGTGACCGACGTTCTTGAGCCGATTAAAGAATTCGGAATGGACTTCTCGGAAAATTTCGCGTATGAACTTCTCGACAAAGGCTTCGCGGTCGCAGTGGCATTTGTCTTGATAAAATTCGTTGCGCCGCAGACAAAAAATTTTTTCCGTTTCCTCGGTCGCAAGCAGGCACATTTGCCCGACGAAATGAAACACATTTCCGACGAACGAAATTATCTGTCGTCGTCACTGCGCACGAAAATGCTCGTGATTTTAACGCTAAGCTCGTTGCTGTTGTCATTTTCCGTGGCATTGATAAGTTATCTGCTGTTCAAAGATTTTGCACGCGACGACCGCATTAAAACCGTTGACGGACTTGTCGCGGTCATGGTCAGCGAAATTAATCCCGACCGCGTCGACGACTACATTTATTTCGGGCGCGAAGACGACAGATATCAAGAGATCGAAGAAAAATTTTACGCGCTGAAAAACAGCAACTCCGACATCAAATATCTTTACGTCTACAGATTTTCAAAGCGCGGTTGCCAAGTCGTTTTCGATTTGAATACGTCGACTATGGAAGGCGATCAGGCGGGCGATTTTGTTGAGATTGACGAGAGCGCACGACCTTATCTTGACGATTTCATTGCCGGCAGACCGATTCCGCCTATAATTGCCGATGACAATTTCGGTTATCTGCTCACGCTGTACAAACCCGTTTATGATGTCAACGGCAAGTGCCAATGTTACGCCGCGATCGATTTTTCAATGAACATTCTCAACGAATACACCCGCACTTTCACGATAAAACTTTTCGCGCTGTTTTTGGGTTGCTTTGTATTTGTCTTTGCTATCGGGCTCGTCTTCATTGAAAACAACGTGATTCTGCCCGTCAACACGATGGCTTATTGCGCGGAAAATTTTTCTTACGACAGCGAGGAGTCTCGAAATAAAAACTTCAAGCGGCTAAAAAATTTGCGCATAAAAACCGGCGACGAGATTGAAAATTTATACGCCGCGCTGATTCGGACGACGGAAAATGTTTTTCGCTACCTTGAACATCTGCAACGCGCCAAATCCGTCGTCGCCGATATGCAGGTGCGAGTTTCCGCAATGGACGAAATTGCCTACAAAGATTCGCTGACGGGCGTCAAGAACAAAGCCTCTTACGACCGCGAAATTGCCGCGCTGAATAAAAAAATTTTGTCCGCCCGTGCGCACTTTTGTATCGTGATGATTGACGTAAACTTTCTTAAACGCGTCAACGACACCTACGGGCACGAACGCGGCAACGAGTACTTGCTCAACGCCTGCCGATTTGTTTGCGCGATTTTCGGCGCGGAAAATGTTTATCGAATTGGCGGCGATGAATTTGTCGTGATTATCGAAGGCGAAAAGGTTTCCCTCGTGAAATATTTCCGTTCGCAATTTGCATTTGAAATGAAACGTAAAAATGCCGACGAGACGCTTGAGCCGTGGGAAAAAATTTCTGCGGCAATCGGCGTGGCAAATTACGAGCCTGTTCACGACAAGACCGCCGAGGAAGTTTTCAAACGCGCCGATGTCTTAATGTATGAAAACAAATTGGCGATGAAAGCTAATCGCAGGGACTAGATAAGGAGAATTTTTGTTGCTGAAAAATTTGGAACGGAATTTCGAGCTTGTTGCAGTCGGACTGATTTTGATTTTCGCAATCGCCGTGAGAATCGTCACGCCGCCCTATCAAGTCGCCGACGAAATAAATCACTTCGCGCGCGCCTGGCAAATATCGGAAGGAAAATTTTTATCGGAAACGGCTCAAGTTCGAGCGATTGAACGCGGCGATAATCCGACGACTAAAGATCAAGTGCGATGGTCATGCAGAGGGCAAAAGGTCACACTCAACGCCGAAGACGAAAAATTTTTCGTGGCAGAGACTCCGCGCTCAATGATGCCGTCTGAATTTGTGCTGGACGTTGTGAACAAATTCCACGCGATAAATTTCGACGCGATGAAAAAATTTTTATCTGCGCCGCTGAATCTCGACGCGACGGAGTGGCATTTGATACCGAACACGGGTTCTTACTCGCCGCCGGCATATTTTCCGCAAGCAGTCACGGCGTTTATCGGTCGACAGCTGAATTTGACTGCGGGAACGATTTACTACGCGATGAGCTTGAGCGCGCTGATTTTCGCGGCGACGTGCGTTTATCTGTCGATGAAACTTTTGCCTGAAAAAAAACTGCTTATATTTTTGCTGGCATCAATGCCGATGTTTTTAATCGAGGTCGCGTCAATTTCCGCCGACGCCGTGATTTATGGTGTATGTTTTCTGTCAACGGCGTGGATTTTGTCGTTGCGGAAAATTTCGGCGCGAATAACCGTTGCAGAAATTTTCGGGCTGATAATTTTGTCAATCGCACTCGGCTTGCTGAAACAAGTTTACGGCGCGATTTTGTTGCTGTACTTTTTAATTCCGCGCGAACGATTCAAATCGACGGCAAAATTTATCGGCACGGGAATTTTTTTGTTGGCGACGGAATTATTGGTTTCGACGGCGTGGATTTACGTTTCAAGCGATTTTGGACAAATTCCGCTGTTCACGGGCTTTTATATGGGACTTGACGGCATTGACGTTGCCGCGCAGAAAAATTTCATTCTCACACACCCGACGGAATTTTTTATCGCGTTCCTGAAAACTTTGGCGCATCCCGATATTTGGTTCGCGAAAACATTTTTCGGAGTGCTCGGCATCGTCAACGTCTACTTCCCGAAAATTTTTTACGTCGGCTGTGCGGCGGTGCTGATAATCGCGGCGTCATTCGGAAAGTTGCGGTTGAGTTTGATTGAGCGGCTGATAATGTTGTTTGCGGCGTTCATCACGGCGTTGGGAATTTTCGCGGTTGAATATCTCGTTTGGTCACCTGTCGGCGCGGACGTGATAGCCGGCGTGCAAGGTCGTTACTTCATTCCGATTGCGTTGCTGACGTTGAGCAGTTTATCATTGTTCGAGCCGCCGAAGTTCGCGAATTTTTTTGCGTTGCTGATTGGAATTTTCTGCGCGGCGTCAACGGTCTGTATAACCTTTTCGCGTTTCTACTGAAAACTTTTGGAGGGAACATGTCAAACTTTATCGTGACGACGATTCGCAAGCCCGATTCTGCGACTGAAATTTTTGCTGATGAGTTGTCGCGCAAACTCGGCGGAAAATTTATTCAGCGCGAGGATTTTTCGTTCGATAAGCTGAAAAAAATTCACGGCGTCGAAAATATTCTGCTCGTCAAAAAAAATTCGTTGAGCGTCGTCACTTCCAACGGCGAATTGTTTTTTCATCCGAACACAGCACATTTGCGAATCAAAAATCTGCGCGGCGGCGAAGGCGACAGATTGATTGACGCGCTGAAAATTTCTGCCGGCTCAAAAGTTTTGGACTGCACGCTTGGTTTAGGAAGTGATTCAATCGTTGCAAGTTACGTCGTCGGCAATTCGGGCAAGGTCGTCGCTCTGGAAAAAGATCCGCTGATTTTTACCGTCGTCAACCACGGTTTGAAAAATTTTTCCGACGACAGCCCGCACATTTTGGACGCAATGCGCCGCGTCGAAGTCGTCAACGCCGATTGTCGCGACTATCTGACAAATTGCGCGGGAAATTCCTTTGACGCGGTTTATTTCGATCCGATGTTTAGAAAACCGATTGAAAAAAGTTCCGGGCTCAATCCGATTCGTCCGCTTGCCGATAATCGTCCGTTGACTGCAGAGATTGTCCGCGAGGCGTGTCGAGTAGCCAAAAATCGCGTCGTCATGAAAGAACATTCGGGCAGCACGGAATTTGCTCGGCTCGGCTTTGAAATCGTTGGCGGCGGAAAATACAGCTCAATCGCTTTCGGAATTATCGAACTATGACAAGCGTCATTGACAACGTTTATTGCCTCCTGTAGAATTCATAAAAAAATTCACGGAGGCACCAATGCTCGACAAAGAAATTTTGCAATACAAAGTCGGCGGACTTCTCTATATGCCCGCCTTCCAAAAAAATATCGTCCAAAAAATTTCAGCCAACAAATTGCCGCAACTAAATTCAGCGGCTTTTTGTTTGGAAGATTCAATTCAAGACAATTCGCTCGACGCGGCAGAAGAGTCGCTAAAAATCATTCTGAATCAGCTCGAAAACGTAGAAAATCTGCCGTTAATCTTCGTGAGGATTCGTTCGCCGCGTCATCTGGAAATTTTTCACGAATCAATCGGTTATCGCTCAAAAATTTTGACGGGCTACATTTTGCCGAAAGTCGACATGCAAAACATCGGCAGTTTCATTCAAATCGCAAAGTCAATCAACGACGCAAGCTCCGAACCGATTTACATCATGCCAACGTTGGAAAGTGAACGCGTCGCAAGTCTTTTGACACGTCGCACAGAAATTTTATCGCTAAAACAGGCTTTCGACGAGATAAAACCGCTGATTTTAAATATTCGCGTCGGCGTCAACGATTTTTGCAAACTTTACGGTCTGCGCCGCAACATCAACCAGACGATTTACGACATCGGCATTGTTCGCGACGTGCTGATTGATATTTTGAACGTTTTCGCCAAAGATTACGTCGTTTCCGGCTCCGTGTGGAATTATTTTAACGGAGACAACGGCGGTGCATGGGCTAGAGGTCTGAAACGCGAACTTGAACTTGACAGAGCAAACGGTTTCATCGGAAAAACGGCAATTCATCCCGCGCAACTTCCGATTATCTTCGACAGCATGAAAGTTTCGCAAACTGACCTTGACGACGCGAAAATTTTATTGAATTGGCAATCGACAACGCATGGAGTGATGAAAAGTTCCGACGGCTCGCGCATGAACGAAATTAAATGCCATTTGAATTGGGCGCGGCGCATAAAAATCTTGAGCGAACTTTACGGCGTACACCATTGAATTTTTTCAAATCGTGAATCCCATATTTAGGCTTTGGACTTTTGCGCTTTCAATCAGCATTTCAACCTGCTAAAATCACTTGAAAGGGCGTTCGACATGATTTCTGTCGATAAAAACGTTTTCAATCTCTTAAATGAAGCTCCTTATCACTCCGCAATTAAAATTTTCTTCTACATCGCACTAAATCAGCCCGACGAAGGCATTCAAGGGCTTAGAATCACTAAAGAACAGCTTGCAGGCACTCTAAATCTAAGCAGAACTTATATTTTTCGCGATTTGAAGTGATTAAAGGATAATTTGCTTATAATAGTTGCATCGGGCGTTAAAAGTTGCCTCATCAATTCATAATTTTGACTGGGCATTGCATTTTCGAGCAAAAGTTTGGCGTTGGAGATGTTTCGTTGCGATTTTTCCATAATCTCAATCCTTTCATCAAAATTTTAAGCGTTGAATATAGAAATATTTTGCATTGTCTTGCGCAATCGTAAAGAATCCCAAGGAAGATGTTCAGTAATTGAAATTCCTACCAATTCAGCTGCTTCAGACGCCGCATTTATTGTTTTTGCGACATTTTCGAGAGACATACGACCGACAGCGGCAGGAAAATCGGAAATTCGCGTGTGAGGCTCTGCAGGATAAATCGAGCGAAAATCTTCTGGTGTAAGCACGTCCAAATCCCAATGAACGCAAACATATTCGATTTTTTCCGCTTTTATCCAAGAAATAAGCTCAAAATTGTCTTCAGCAAGCTTTTTGGGTGATAAAATTCTTATTCCGAGCGTTTTGCAAGCCATATCCATGGGACGAAGGTCTTCCTCAATCAATCCTGCGTAAATCATACGCTTTGGCGAGATAGGATTTTTAACTTTCGTGACAGGTGAACTCATATTTTGCCCCAAAAGGTTAGCGCAAACCATTTCATGCAAGTGAGAAGAAGTTTTTGTATCGGAAATGTCCGGATGGGCGTCAAGCCAAATCATTCCCAATTTATCGCCGTAAATTCCGCTTAGATAATCGAATGGAACTTGAGTTACAGCGCAATCACCGCCAAAAACAATAATTTTTGTCGGATTTTTCTCATTTAATACTTTCCATTCTTCCGATATCTGTTTAATAAGTTGGTCGCCGCCCAAAACGCCGTCAATTTCTTGCAATGGTCTTGAAAAATCTCTGTCAACAGCGATTGTGACAGATTCTTGAAGATTTGCGGACTGCGGAGCAATTTTTTCTAAAAGTTCAGCCCCAAAAACATAATCCGGATTAATGCCGCCTTGCCATTGCGGAATTGTCATTCTTAAAGTTCGATTTTCCATATAAACCACCTCTAAATCTGATTATAGAATAAAAAATGCCTCGAATCAACTTCGAGGCTTTTTTTAGCTCAAATCAAGGTAAGTCGTCGTTGTATCACGTTTAACGGCTCGTTTTATCTTCCGAAAGTCTGATAAATCGCGATCTCCAATTATTATATTGTTCGTCTGCATGAATGTTTCCAAATTTTCAATGTCACCGACGAAACATCATTGCGCGGTTTCTTCAATGTGATTGTTCGCGTGTCACTGTCCAAAAAGACGCATTCAATGACCAAAGACGACAAATTTTTTACGATATTAGCCATTATTCCACGCTCTCTTTCGTGATTTTCTTTGTTTCGACGTAGCTATCGGTCGTCAAATCGATTAACATCTGCACGAATTGTCCAAATTTCTTATTTGTCGCTTGCGGATTGATGTAACTGATATTTATCTTATTTTTTGTCGTTTGCAGCCACAGTTTCAATTTCTATGCTGATTTTAGCCACTTTAAATCACATCCTCTCCGGTACAAACGATTTTGCATTCAGAAATGCTTACAACAGACTCGTCATCGTCCGATACGAACGTTTTGTAGAAATTTTCCTATTCGTTATTGGCATTTGCGTTAATCGATCGGATTTTTGCCTTGACTGAAGACAAATCTGCGCTGGCGACGCCTTCAAATGTAATATTTCTTTCATCGCCGTCATTATGAGCAAAGTGACGACAACATTATTCGTTCGCGACGACATTTTGATTCACCATCCTTACTGCATCTTCCGGATCGCATTGATTTTGAAAATTTACGATTGAAAGGAGCTGATTTACGCCGCCGATAATGATATTGGCGTCCGATTGTTGCGCATCTACGCCGTGAAGTGTCAAAGTCTTGCCGTATGACCTGAAATTGTTCAAAGTAATCTTTCCGACCTTATTAGTTGTAAATTCGTAAGTCATATTAACCACCTCGCCGCTATTTTAAATGATTCAAGCCAAAAAATTAACTAAAAAAACTCTTTCAAGGGATTGACAACCGTTTTTTTTTTTATAATGTTTTCGCCAATATTCCGGTTTTACTAACTGCGCTAACGGAAAAATCTCGTCTTCTCTAAGTAAGCGGCGGGATTTTTTTCGCTGATAATGGAGTTTTTAACTGTGAAAGACAAATTTAATCGTTGCGAAGACAAAAATTCAAATTCAGACACTGAAAAAGAAGATTCCGATAAGATTTTTCCTGAAGATGATTTTGGAAGCCTGTATGTTGGTGATGAAATGTTTTTAAAGCTTATAAGCAGACGTATAAAGCATTCAAACGATAATCAGCAATAAAATTTTTGACTGACATGTTAAAACCTCACAATAAGGAACTTTCCCGATAAAAAACCTTCGGCAAGCGTCGGAGGTTTTTT